>NZ_LSOD01000016.1:67504-97753 GCF_001592855.1 Acinetobacter sp. BMW17 | reverse complement strand
TGAATCCTGGTCGTTAAAGTGTTTGTTTGCACTCATATTTTAACTGTTAGGACTCAGGTTTTTTTATTTAAAGCAAACTATGGGACAGCAGTGGCGCCTAGGCGCTCTTTTTATCGGTCTAATACTGTTAATTAGTAATCAAAGCTAAAGTGTTCAGCAGCTAATGACGTCATAGTTTTTGAAGGATTGACCATTGCTTCAGCATGACCTTGAGTGCGCGGTAATAAACGTTCGAAGTAGAAGTCAGCGACTTTAATTTTCGCTTTATAGAATTCAGCAGATTCTTTGCCATCACCAGAAGCCAGTTTTTCTGAAGCCACAGCCGCTTGTTGTGCCCAGAAATACGCCATCATCACATAGCCAGAGAACATTAAGAAATCGACAGAAGCTGAAGATACCACGTCACGGTCTTTACGTGCTGCCAGCATAATGCGAACAGTTAAGGCATTCCACTGTGCGCATACTTTGGTTAAGTCCCAACAAAAACTACATATAGTTGTTATGTGCATATTTTTCTCTAAATTAAAGTTTAATTTTTATATATCTATGTGAGTTTTTAAATAAATATAAAAATATTTTTAATTTATGGGTTTTTTTTAATTTATTTAAGAGGTTTTTAGTTGTTTTTTCTGATGTAAGTTAATGATATAAATGATGATACAAAAAAATGGTTATATGGGATTTTGTTAATTTATTTTGGTGTTTTATAATTACAATTGTTCTTATTTTTTCTTAATAGGGGGGGTGTTTTCGGTGGCTATGGTTTAAGTAGAAAATTTTATTATTGAGTTGATCTTTTAAAATTTTTTAAATTTCACATACCTAATAATTATGAAAATTATATAGATGGATTTTATACTATCGATGTTTCTACTTAATAAAGCTGAAAAGTTGAGGGAAAGTTATAGCACTAAGAAAAAACATAAGCTTAAAGTACAAGCTACTTTTTCAGACCTAAATACAATGAATACTGAACTTACGTATGTGCAGTGGTGAAGCCCATGACTTCAAGTGATTCCTAACTTGCCAATTCCATCTGGTAGCCTTGTTTAAGCTGATATAAGGCTATTTGATGTAGAAGTTTGATACCCAATAGCCTATGAGTCCTTCAACCATAAAAATTTTAAAAATCAGCATATTTCCTAAAAAAATTAAAATTTAAACTATTCATTTAGCATTATCATCTTCAAGGTAAAAGGTTTGAATATTAAATTTATAGGATTGAGTTGAAGAAATAAATTTATGTGGAGGTGTGTTTTTTATAATTTATTTTAATGAATTGTTTTAACACTTCTTATTGGGGGGATTTTGTTGATTGAAATATTTTTTTACAATTAAAAGTGTATACCAAGTTTCAGTCAATAAAAAATAAAACAATAAGATACTTTTAGTTTGTTTTTCTGTTGAGTCATTTGTTTTTTCTTGGTGGTTTATTAAATTTTTTTATGTGATTTAATGTTTTTAGATTAAATAAAAATTAAATTTTATTAAACCGAGAGTGTGGAAATAATATGGGTTAATAGGGATGGTTAAAGTCATGAGAATAGCAGCAATTAATATAGGATTATGTTTTCTGTGTTTTTTAAGTAATTCCTATGCAACGTCGGATGAATGGAGTACACGCTGGAAACCTTCTGCGAACCGTTCAACAGAACATTTAGTTCAGGCCAATTTAATTGAGCTCATGGATTCAGACTATTATGACGGGCTGGGAAAAACCACAATTTACAGTACATCGACTAGCTCCATTGGTACGGTCAACTCATCTACAAGTAACGTTAATGTTAATGGTGGAGACAACACCGTCGATATTTCTAGTGATGCTGTGAATGAGGCAGATGTTACTTCAACAACCAATCAAAATAATCAAGCCTGTCCTAATTTGAGCACCCAACCGGGAGCCTCACTATGCTGAATTTTCAAGTAAATAGAAGAGTAGTATCTTCGGTGAGTGTTGCGCTTGTGCTAAGCCAAGTTGTGACAGGTTGTACGGGATTAGCGTTGTCTAACAAGAAGCCTGTCACCTTAGTACAAGGTCCCCCAATTACAGATATTTTTACCCCTTTTGATATGGCTCTGTCTTGTCTAAAAGGACAGTTACGTAATGATGTTAATTTCTCTGTAGGCGCGATCTTAGACCAAACGGGTAAAGATGTGGTCACTAACGGAGGCAGCGGCAAAATGGTCACCCAAGGTGCAGGGGATATGGTGCAATCGGCATTGTTCCAAGCAGGTGTGAGTTTATTAAACCGTCGTGATCCCCGCATTATTGAAAGTGAGGCGAAGTGGGGGATTCGTGATCCGAGAAATATTCATGCTTCAGATTACTACGTCACTGGCAGTATCAATAGTTTAGATTTTATTCCAGGTGGTGGTTTTGATATGCAAATAGGCGGTGTTGGGCCAACCTATAGTCAAACCCGAATTATGGTTGGGCTCGATTTATCTCTCACTGATACCCGTAGCAGTAGAGTAGTCGCAAACGTCTCATTACAAAAGCAAATCGTTTCGCAAGATTATGGTATTAATGCGGGTCGATTTGCAGGGCATACCTTACTGAATATTCAAGTAGGCAAGGGTGAACGTGAAGCAACCAATTTTGCATTACGTCAGATGCTCAATTTGGCGACCTTTGAATTGTTAAGCCAAGTGATTCCACCCAATACATTTGAAAGTTGCCGTGCAGCCATTCCACCTGAATTTGGAACGCTGAATTTAACCCGCAGTTCAGTTGCACTCCACAAATATAAAGAAAACCAACAGCAAAACTATAGTGCAGGTTCAGAGATAGACAAAGCGTTGCTTGATACTCATTCAAAAAGCAGTGCACCTCTGAATGAAAAAAATAAATCAACGGATACACCGAGTAAAGATACACGACCTCCAAAACAGCGGGAATCGGATTTAATCAAAGATCCTGATGCGGAACCGGAGATGAGTAAACAAGATCTGATTAAATATATTAGTAAAAAGCAGGCCGTACCATCACAGCCTGTAGAGAAAGAAGATAAGAAAACAGATGAACCACCACAATTGCTTTGGAATGCAAATCCAGCGGTTACTGAAAATTATTGGTCAACAAGCAATCGTGATTAACCGAATTTCAAGAATAGGCTCGCTCCTATTACATAAAAAAATGAGTACTTAGCGAGGAGTACTTTAGAGTGAATAAGGAAATAATTATGAATAATACTATCAAAACAATCGCCTTATCTGTATCTGTAGCTTTCCTATCAAGTGCTGCGCTGGCTGGGGGAGGACATCATGTACAGGTGAATACAGGTTTACAAGACACTCTAGATTTACTAGCTCAAAATGCAACAAATGGAAGTGCCTTGAATCTTGCAATTAATACCAACAGTATCGATGCAACCGTAAATACTGCTGGTGGAATCAATAATTTAGGAGATATTGAAACCTCCGCAATTGGTGCCGTGAACACAGGTAATATCACGCTTGAACAAGGTAATGTGTATCAAGTGAGTTCTGGAGCATTTAGTGGAGAGTTTGAAGCTTCTTTGAATGCTTGGAAAGATGTGGGCGGTCATTATCATCAACAACTAGATTCAGGTGTTGAAGCTGCTGTTAGTGGATCTGTTGATACTGAATACTATCAAGAGTTGAATAGTACTTTGAGTAATTATGCTGCTGCAAATCTAGCATTTAACTCAGGTTCCGTTGATGCTTCTGTGAATACTAAAGGCTTTAAAAACACAATTGACAGCATCAAAACCTCAGCGATTGGTGCAGCGAACACAGGCAGTATTACTGTCACTGTAAAGTAAAATCATCCAACAACTTAGACAAAAAATCTAACTATCTGCCGATAGTTAGATTTTTTATTTGTGATGATTGTCATCCTATTTTATAAGGTACATGAATAGGATGATGCATTCAGTTCTTTAGCTTAGTAATCAAAGCTAAAGTGTTCAGCAGCCAATGACGTCATGGTTTTTGAAGGATTGACCATTGCTTCGGCATGACCTTGGGTACGTGGCAATAAACGTTCGAAATAGAAGTCAGCTACTTTAATTTTTGCTTTGTAGAATTCAGGTGTTTCTTGACCTTCACCTGATGCCAATTTAGCAGAAGCTACAGCCGCTTGTTGAGCCCAGAAGTAAGCCATCATTACATAGCCCGAGAACATCAAGAAATCGACAGATGCAGATGACACGATGTCACGGTCTTTACGAGCGGCCAGCATAATACGAACAGTTAAAGCATTCCATTGCGCGCAAAGCTTAGTTAAGTCCCAAGCAAAACGGCGCATGTATTTGTTGCGAGCATGTTGGCCACAGAATTTCAGAATTTCAGCAGTGTAATCACGAATGACTTTACCTTTAGAGGTCAGAAGTACTTTACGACCAATCAAGTCCAGTGCTTGAACACCTGTTGTGCCTTCATACAATGTCGCAATACGTGCATCACGTGCAATTTGCTCCATGCCCCATTCTTTAATGTAGCCATGCCCGCCATAGACTTGCATACCGTGGTTTGCCGCTTCCAAGCCCAATTCAGTTAAGAAGCCTTTTAAAATTGGGGTATAGAAACCTAAGTGATCATCATGTGCTTCAAATGCAGCAGTATCGCCACGCTCAAGCGCATCGGCCATTTTATCGGCAATTTGCGCTGCATAATAAATCATTGAGCGACCGCCTTCAGCAATCGCTTTTTGTGTTAGCAGCATACGGCGAACGTCAGCGTGATGAATAATAGCATCCGCCACTTTTTCAGGGTCTTTCTTGCCAGAAAGTGCACGCATCGACATACGTTCTTTGGCATATGGAAGTGCACCTTGGAAAGAAAGCTCAGCATGAGCAATACCTTGAATTGCTGTACCGATACGTGCGGTGTTCATGAAGGTGAACATGGCATGTAAACCTTTGTTTGGCTCACCAATCAAGTAACCGATAGCATTGTCAAAGTTCAGTACTGCGGTTGCAGAAGCACGAATCCCCATCTTATGTTCAATTGAACCACAGGTCACAGGGTTACGTTCACCAAGGCTACTGTCTGCATTGACCAAGAATTTAGGCACAATGAACAGTGAAATTCCTTTGGTACCTGCAGGTGCATCTGGAAGACGAGCAAGTACGATGTGAATGATATTCTCAGTTAAATCTTGTTCACCTGCAGAGATGAAGATTTTAGTGCCTGAGATGTTATAAGTGCCATCGGCATTTAATTCAGCTTTGGTCTTTACTTGACCTAAGTCGGTGCCACACTGAGGTTCAGTTAAACACATGGTACCAGACCATGTACCTGCCACTAAGTTCGGCATATACAGATTTTTCTGTTCGTCTGTACCAAACTGTAAAATGGTATTCATACAGCCGATGCTTAAACCTGGGTACATTTGGAAAGACCAGTTTGCTGTGCCCATCATTTCCGATTTAATCAGATTTAAAGATTGTGGCAGATTCTGACCGCCAAATTCTTCAGGAAAAGACAAACCTTGCCAGCCACCTTGGACAAACTGGTCGTAAGCTTCTTTGAAGCCTTTTGGTGTTTTCACTTCACCATTGTCGAAGGTACAACCTTCTTCATCGCCCGATTGGTTTAAAGGAGATAAAATATTTTCACAAAAATCTGCTGCGCCTTCTAAGATCATATCTACCGTATCAGCGTCGGCAGCTTCACCATTCGATAGGGTTTGATAATGTGCAGGATAATCCAGCACTTCATTCATTAAGAAGCGAATATCATGTAAGGGAGCTTTATATGCAGGCATGTGTGTAATCCTAATTTAGAAATAGTATTGGATTATTTAAATCGATCATTTCATTATTCATACATCGTATCAAAATACATTGATAGATCCGACTTGAGAAAATGTCAGAAAGGCGAATTGGTAGATAAAATCATCAATCTAAAAAGACAGTTCTGTTACACTGACTCGGTGGTCTTTTGATCATGTACTTTTTTAATAAACTATAATTAACTCAGGTTTTCAGCAAGTATTATGCGCTTAAAATATATAACACTTTGTTTATTGGGTTTGAGTATCAGTGGGTGTACTCAGCATGTCATTAAATCCAATGCCTCTTCAGATCAGCAGCTCGGGCAACAAGCCACGCATGGTCTTAATGCCATGTTTGAAAATGCCAGCTATGATTTTAAAGGTCAGTTCTCTATTCAATCTGACTTTAATTTTAATGAGTCCAAGCCAAATTCCAAGTCCAATGCTCAGTCAAATGGGACGAATTTAGATCCAGAGCTGAAAAAACAATTAGATCAGTTATTAAAAAATCAAAAGATTTCCTTTACCACCAAAGAAAAACAAGCCTTATATGATGCACTTGCGCGTGAACAAAATCCGTATGCATCGTTGTATGGCAGTGGAGAATCACGTTCTGCTAAGGTTCAAATCGCAGAGTCTTTGGTAAATTTACTCAATGACTTACAGTTTAGTTATCAAGGTTCTGTGCATTTCCGTCAAAAATTGGCAGCATTGACTTTGCAGTTAAGTTATCAAAAACCAACCCTACAAGTGCAAGTACAGTTGCCGATGGTGGTTGATTTTAATGATTATAAATTTTACACCAACTACTTTGCCTTTATGCCGTTTATGGTGAATCGTGAAAGTCAGGATCGCTTTGCCTACATTGACTTTTCTAAGCATAAAGAAGCATTCAGTAATATCGATTTTAAAAAATTTGCTGAATATTTGAAGCAGATGAATGCACTGCCATATGCTTTGGCAGAGCCAAATCAGGTGCATAGTGTTGATTTAAGCAAGTCAGAAAAAGAAGCAGGGCTAAGCAAGAAAATTCGCTATATGGGTGACTTAGAAACAGCACAAGTACAATTGGGCTTATTTGAATACGTCAATAAACTGCACTATACCCAGCAGATACAAGCTTTTGATGCTGAGAGTCTGATTGAGGATGCTGCAAAAACACCAAGCGCCGCGGAAGATGCAATGCAGGCAGCGAAAGAAGCAGAGATTGCTGCAAGTAGCGCAAGTGAAGACCCGGCCTATGATTCACTCGAACGTGTCAGTCATTTGGTGAACCAAAAAATGCAGAACTTGAGTGGTTATGGGCAGAGCGATGAACAAGACATTGTTGTAGATGCCGCTGCCGATGCTACGGTTGATGCAGCAGCAGATGTGGCTTATGCGCAGGCCGCGACAGAAGATGCTGATGAGACAGCAACTGAAGTGTCTGCTTCTGCAGCACCAAATACGCTATCTGAAGAAGCTTGCGATGCGCTCATCAACAGCAAGAACATTCCTATTGGTAAAGTGACCACATGCCGTGATTATCAAGATATTGATGTACTTGCACCTAAAATAACCAATGAATCTGTAGATGAAGAGACTTTTGGACAAGCAGCGACCAATGTTTTGGAAGAGCTGAAACCACTCTTTAGTGCGTATCAAACAGAGCAACTGGTAGACGCACAAAGCTTTAAACAACTTTGGCAAAAACATCAGGCTGAAATTACACCAATCATGGCACAGCTGGGTAGTGAGCGTTCACCGTTTGTGATGGATGTTGGACTGGACCAAAAAGGTCGTGCGCAAAACATGGATTACAACATTGTGATTAGCGATGAGCAAATTGGTAAGCTGCAAATTAAGAGCACCAATCAGGTGTTTAATTATGGCAGTGCGACCGCCATTGACCGTCAAGCTTTAAGAAATGCCAAATCGATTGAGGAAGTGTCTAAAGGTTCATTGCTGGAAAATGTAGTGAAAGGCATGCTGGGCCCGTTAGGTGCAGATTCATCAAGTGTAGAGAGCGCATCATCAAGCACAACAGAATTACCTAAGGCTATTTCAGATTATTACCAGCAGGCAGCGCAGCAAAGTTATGCACGTCATCATTCTGAAGTCAAAGCCTACCAAGCGGTATTTGCTTTGATGTTTGCCGCACAGCGTCCAGAGTATATTCGTTACTATAGCTCAGCGACCATCAATGAAATTTCAGAAGTGTATGCCTATGAGTTCATGGATGTTGCAGAGCCGAAGGGTGCAGCACTTAAACGTCTGACTCAGTTACGTCAAAAACATGCTTTACAACACAAACAAGACTTTGATGAGCTGGGTGAAAGTATCGCCAATATTGTTAATGATGCGTTGGAAAATGTACAAGAAAATCAGCATTGGAAGGATTTGGCGAAGAAATACAAAACCAAGCAAGCGGTCTTTGCTCAGGTCTATCAAGAAAAATTTACCGATACCTATGAGATTGACCAAGAGCAGAGCGCATATTTGACTCAGTCTGCACAAGTCTTTGCTAAAGCATTTGCAGATGACTTAAAAGGTCAATTGACAGAAAAATCGTTGCAAGGTTTGAAGCTTGAACATGACGACTTCTTTAGCGATTCGACCTATTACGAGACCTATAAAGCCGTACAGAAACACATGAACTAATCTGAAAAAAGAACCTCTGCAGAGGTTCTTTTTTATTTGTGCTTATAAAAAGTCTCTGAGGTTGGGTTTGATGCCATTCCAAATCGAAAAAGATTCAATTGCCTGACCAACCAGCATGCCGTAGCCTTCTGAGGTAGGTACGCCGCGAGCTTTGGCTTGATCTAAAAAAGTTGAGGGTTTGCCATAGGCCATTTCATAAGCATGTTGAAAGTGCAAATCTTCAGGCAGAATGAGGGCATCGCCACTTAGGCTGGCAGAGGTTGCGTTAATCACCAAATCAAATTGCCCTTCGAGTGCATCTAAGCCGATGGCTTGTAATTCAGCTTGCGGTACAGCTGTTTTTAAGTCACTCACCAGTTGCTCTGCACGGGCAAGGGTACGATTGGCAATCACAATTTTTTTCACCCCTGCTTGTACCAGTGGGTAAATGACGCCGCGAGTTGCACCACCTGCACCGATGATTAACACATCAGTCTGGTCTAAACTCCAGTCCAACGCACGAATGGCATCGACTAAGCCTTGTCCGTCGGTGTTGTCTCCATGCAGTTGACCATCGACCATCCACAGCGTATTGACTGCTTTCGCAATTTTAGCGCGTTCAGTGAGGACTGCGCAGGCGGCAAAGGCTTGTTCTTTAAATGGAACTGTGACGTTTAGACCTATGCCACCGTGGGCGAAGAATTCTTGAATGTTGGCGAGGAAGCCATCGAATGGCGCAAGACGTTTACTATAGTTGAGGTCGAGCCCCATTTTTTGTGCAAACGCATGGTGAAGTTCAGGTGAGCGAGACTGCTCAATCGGGTTGCCAATGACAGCGAATTGTTTGCTCATCGCACCAAGTCCATGTGAGAAATGCCGTTCAATATACGGCAAATTAGACTCAGGCTAAAGCGTTAGACTATTTTTTCTGAAGCAGAAGGGCTTATGGATTACAGATGTTGTGAATCGTATCAAACAATAGCTTTGCCGCGGTCAGGGTTAAGCCGATACCTGCAAATACAGCGATGCTGATGGAAGCATTGTCATTGAATGCACTTTCAGAAAAAATGGTGGTACTGATCGAGCTTAGCAACACAATAGCAAAGCAGAAAAGAACCATGGTGGTAGAGCTAACTCTTTTTGCGAACATGTTTGGGGCCTCATAGAACACAAAGGAGGATATTAAACATTGATGTCATTAAAATGAATGTATTGAAAATTACTTAATTTAGTTTACGGTTTTTGCGAACTTAAAAGAACCCAATTACTGTTTTAAACCTGTGACAATGTTTTAATAAATGCAAAGAAATGACGCTTTGTGTAGTGGTCATTCTACGGGGAATTGATCGGGAAATATATAAAATTTAATGTATAAGCTGCCCTAATCTGGTGAAAAGGGCATACGTGGGGGATTTAGAATTGTAAGTCTATGTGTCTATTTGAGCAGCTTGAGCCAATCTTGTGGTTTGAGGTAATAATCGGTGAGTTTTTTCTCAGCGGAATCAAGCTCCCATTCAGTTCGATATGACCAACCCGCCAAATTTGGCAAGCTCACTAAAATCGATTCAATCCGGCCACCTGTTTGTAAACCAAAGAGCGTGCCGCGGTCATAAACCAAGTTATATTCAACATAACGACCACGACGATAGATTTGAAAGTCGCGCTGTGCCTCGCTATAAGGCTTGTCTTGGTTACGTTGGAAGATTGGAAGAATGGCGTTGAGGTAGCCATTGCCCACAGCTTGGATATATTGGAAACAGGTTTCAAAGTCCCATTGATTGAGATCATCAAAGAACAATCCACCGACACCACGTTGTTCGTCACGGTGTTTTAAATAGAAGTAGTCATCACACCATTGTTTATGTTCGGCATAGACTTCAGCGCCAAAGGGCGCACATAAGTCATGCGCTGTCTGATGCCATGACAGTACATCTTCATCGTTGGGATAAAATGGAGTGAGATCGAAGCCCCCTCCAAACCACCAAATTGGATCTTGACCTTCTTTTTCAGCCACGAATAAGCGCACATTTGCATGTGAAGTCGGGACATTTGGATTTTTCGGATGGATCACTAAAGAAACACCCATGGCCTGTGCTTTGGCGCCTGCAATTTGCGGATGGCGTTCAGTCGCTGAAGCAGGGAGTTTAGATATGTTGATGTGTGAGAACATCACTCCACCTTTTTCAATCACCGTACCATTTTGCAGTACGCGTGAGCGACCCCCACCGCCTTCAGGACGCTCCCAATCATCTATTCCAAACTGCGCAGTCCCGCCACCTGCACGTTCTTGTTGTTCAAGTGCGGCACAAATACGAGCTTGTAAGTCGAGGAGAAATTCGCGAACACGTTGGATATCCGCAGACGTTGGGTGCTGCATGAAAAGCCTCATGGAAAAAGATGAAAACTGCCTACATCAAAACATAAAACAGCAAAAAGATTAAGAATATTTTCCGAAGAGTCCTACTGCAGCATTCGATGTTGTGAAGCAATTCAAAAATGAAATGCTGCCATTCGAAAATAACCTGACCAATTCGCTAGGTTGAATTCTGATTCTAAGCTCAGCAGAATAACCAAAGTACAGACCCGAGTTTGGCGATGCAGAATAGGCTGCATCTTCTGAATGCGGAAGAACTGATGGTAAATATGCGCGATTCATTGATTCAAAAATACAATGTTCCTGGTCCACGTTATACCAGTTATCCAACGGTGCCGTATTGGGAAGAGGCGCAGTTTTCTTTAGAGCAATGGAAACAGACGCTGAAAACATCGTTTGCTGAATCGAATTCAACTGAAGGCATAAGTTTGTATATTCATCTGCCTTTTTGCGAAAGTCTCTGTACTTTTTGTGGCTGCCACAAACGCGTGACCAAAAAGCATGAGATGGAGCAGCCCTATATTCAGGCGGTTTTAAAGGAATGGTCTCTTTATTGTGAATGGCTTGAAGAAAAGCCGCGCATTAAAGAAATTCATTTGGGTGGAGGAACGCCCACTTTCTTTGCTCCAGCACATTTAACTCAGTTAATTGAAGGCATCCTTGCGCATGCAGAGATTGCCGAGCAGTATGAGTTTAGCTTTGAAGGGCATCCGAACAACACCACACGGGAGCATTTGCAAGCCTTGTATGACTTGGGTTTTCGCCGTGTTAGTTATGGGGTACAGGATTATAATGAAACCGTACAAAAAGCCATTCATCGGATACAGCCTTTTGAACATGTTGCGCAGGTGACGCAGTGGGCACGTGAAATAGGCTATAGCTCAATTTCACATGATTTGGTCTTTGGTCTGCCTTTTCAAAACTTGGATGATGTGCTCAACACCATTGATCAAACCAATCGTTTACGCCCAGACCGTCTGGCCTTTTATAGTTATGCGCATGTGCCTTGGATCAAAGGCAACGGGCAACGTGGGTTTAAAGACCATGATGTGCCGAAAGATGAAATAAAACGGCAGTGCTATGAAGAAGGGAAAAAGAAGCTGCTTGCGCAGGGGTATCATGAAATTGGTATGGATCATTTTGCTTTAGAAAGTGATGCGATGTACCAATCATTTCAGGCAGGCACTCTGCATCGCAATTTTATGGGCTACACCGCATCAAAAACCCAAGTGATGATAGGTTTAGGTATTTCATCCATCAGCGATAGCTGGTATAGCTTTGCGCAAAATGAAAAAAAACTCGAAGATTATTATGTGCGACTCGAAAACAATGAACTTCCCGTCTATCGCGGGCATATTTTGAGTGCTGAAGATTTGCTAATTCGTCTCCACATTTTAAATTTGATGTGTAGCTTTCAGACGTCGTGGGCAGATTCAGATATGCAATTTCTGGAATTGGCTGAGGTCTTGGGACAACTGGAAGAAATGCAGGACGATGGTTTATTGGAAATTAGACCACACAGTATACGGGTGACTGAGCAGGGTAAAGCCTTTGTGCGCAATATTTGTATGGCGTTCGATTTACATTTAAAACGCCGTCGACCCGAGAGTCGTATTTTCTCAATGACCATCTAATGTCATTAAAGCGCTCTAAGCCGGCCTTTTTCAAGCAGGCTTAGAGTATGTTTTCAAATTTTAAAAATCATCTTTCTTGTACAAGTGTGCCATGCGTTCATGCTTGGTTTTTAAATATTCTTCATTGAAAGGATTTAAACCGACCGTCAAAGGCACACGATCTACCACATTGATCCCTTGCTCTTGCAATGCTGCAATCTTCAATGGATTGTTAGTAATCAAACGGACTTGTTGAATATTGAGATGATCCAACATAATGCTGACCATGTCATAACGACGTGCATCGGCAGGGAGATTGAGCATTAGGTTGGCATCAACTGTGTCATGCCCTTGATCTTGTAGCGCATAAGCACGAATTTTATTGGTCAGCCCAATGCCACGACCTTCCTGACGCAAATACAGAATCACGCCTTGCCCAGCTTCATTGATCAGTTTTTGTGTGGCTTGCAATTGTGGACCACAGTCACACTTCAGTGACGCAAAGGCATCGCCCGTGAGACATTCAGAATGAACACGGACTAAAACGGGTTCTGTGATCGGCTGATCCAAACCTTTTGAGAGTGCAACATGTTCTTCACCGGTCTTAGGATCTTGAAATACGGTGATGTTAAATTCACCAAAAGCAGTCGGTAAACGGGATGTGGCAACAAATTCAATAGGCACAGCTAAACCTGTAAATAGTTCAGAAATTGGCTAAAGTATAGCGTAATGCATCGACATTGGTAGAATTGCATCCATGAATTTATGCAGAAGATTTTCTTTTTTGTATAAAGCGAACGATAATAGTTGATAAATAGTAAGATTATTCAGGATAATCACCTGCACTAAACGAACACCCAGTGAGAGCACTGCTCAAAACTGCATCGCTAGAAATATGGCTGATTGAAGGTGATAGCATTCGACGATATGATCGAATTACCCATTTGACCTAGCTAGATTTGCCAGGCTTTAGAAGGCTTTGCCATATTATGTTGTATACAGAAATACCAGCTCATCGCCCTGTAACACCGTTGTTGGATACGATTGATCATCCTCAACAACTTCGCTTGCTTGAGCAAAGTCAATTAGCACAAGTGGCAGACGAGCTACGTCAATTTATTCTGTATGCCGCAGGACAAAGTGGGGGACACTTTGGTGCAAACCTCGGTGTAGTCGAACTCACCGTGGCATTACATTATTGTTTCAACACGCCGAATGACCGCTTAATTTGGGATGTCGGTCATCAAGCTTATCCGCATAAAGCATTAACGGGCCGCCGTGAACAGCTCACGACGATTCGTGCCAAAGATGGTTTGGCTGCCTTTCCTGCGCGTGATGAATCGGTGTTTGATACCTTTGGAGTCGGGCATTCTTCGACTGCGATTTCAGCAGGCCTAGGTATGGCGCTGGCGCGTCGTTATCAAAACAATCCATGTGAAGTGGTCGCGATCATTGGTGATGGGGCGATGACAGCGGGTATGGCCTTTGAAGCCATGAACGATGCAGTTGCGCATGATGCGGACTTGATGGTGGTGTTGAATGACAATGATATGTCGATTTCATGTAGTACTGGTGGTTTTGCAAAACATCTGGCTTCGATTTGGGAAAGTGGGCAGTCCATTAATATTTCAGATGATGGCGAAGCTTATGTACAGCCACATCCTGAATGGACTTATAACTCACGTTTACATAGCGCAGCGACAGATGCGGCTGACAACGTATTTAAAGCGATTGGTTTTGATTACTTTGGGCCTTTCGATGGGCACGATGTCGAACAACTGACACAAGTCTTTACCGCATTGAAAAAACGTAAAGGTCCACGTTTGATCCATGTCTATACCAAAAAAGGCAAAGGCTTCGCCCCTGCTGAAGCTGACCAAATCAAATATCACGCGATTACAAAAATAAATGCCAAGTCTGCGCCACAAACAGCGCCCAAATATTCAGATGTCTTTGGTCAATGGTTATGTGATGAAGCGGCACAAGATGAGCGTTTACTGGCGATTACCCCTGCCATGTGCGAAGGCTCAGGGATGGTGAGTTTTGCCAAACAGTATCCACAGCGCTTTTTTGATGTCGCGATTGCAGAACAGCATGCTGTAACTTTGGCGGCGGGTATGGCATGTGAAGGCTTAAAACCTGTGGTGGCCATTTACTCGACCTTCTTGCAGCGTGGCTATGATCAATTGATTCATGATGTGGCCCTGCAAAATCTGGATGTTACCTTTGGTATCGACCGTGCAGGTTTAGTGGGTGAAGATGGGCCGACTCATGCTGGGGCCTATGACTATGCCTTTATGCGCACCGTACCGAATTTGGTGATTATGGCGCCTAAAGACGAAAATGAATGTCGTCAAATGTTGCATACGGCTTATTTATACAATGGTCCTGCCGCAGTGCGTTACCCGCGTGGCAATGGTTTGGGTGTTGAAATTCAACAACAGATGACCCCGATGGAAATTGGTCAGGCTGAAATTGTAGCGAGCTTTAATGATGCCCAAGATGACGTTATTAGCATTCTCGCTTTTGGTAGTCGTGTTCAGGCCGCAGTAGAGGCAGCACAGAAATTAGCTGAACAAGATTTAGCGGTTCGTGTGGTGAATATGCGCTTTGTTAAACCGCTTGATGAAAAGATGATAGCGACTTTAGCACCATCAACGGCTTTATTTGTTACGGTTGAAGAACATGCGGTAATGGCGGGTGCGGGCAGTGCAGTCAATGAATATTTGGCACAAGCTCAAATCGTGAAACCGATGTTAAATCTCGGTTTAGCTGATACCTTCATGCATCAAGCCACGCATGCGCAAATGTTGCATCAGGCGGGACTAGATGCAGAAGGCATTGAAAGCTCGGTGCGCCAAGCGTGGTCAAAACTTGTACACATGGTTTAAGCACCGTTTTTAAATTTTAGAAACATTTTTTCCCTAAAAGCCCCGATCTTTGATAAGATGCGCGGGCTTTTATGCATTATTCTTTATCAATATCTTCAAATTGTAGTGGGTGTTCAATGGAACCTATGGTGGTGATGGCTGCGCGTGCGGCTCAATTAGTCGGTCAAGAGCTTTTAAAAGCGCATCAAAATCGTCATAAGCTCGATCTACAAGTCGAAGAAAAAGGAATTGATGGTCCTGTAACGCGTGTAGACCGTTATTTGGAACAATTGGCTATCGATACCCTACGTAAAAGCTATAAAAATCACAGCTTCCTTGGTGAAGAGTTTGGTTTTCAAGAAGGTAAAGGTCACGACGCAGATTGGTGTTGGATCATCGACCCACTTGATGGCACGCTAAACTTCATTAACGGTGTTCCTCACTTCTGTATCTCTATTGCAGTTCAACATAAAGGCATTACTCAACACGGCGTAATTTACGACCCTGTGAAAGATGAATTGTTCTCTGCAAGTCGTGGTCGTGGTGCCATGATGAACCAACGCCGTATTCGTGTAAATGTGAAAGACAGCCTTGAAAATACATTCATGTCTGTGGGTCATGCTTACCGTGCAAAACGTAATGGTGAAGTGATTTCTTATGCAAAAAATCATTTTGATTCATTGTTAAATGTGACTGAAGCTGGCGCTCAATACCGTCGTACAGGTTCTGCAGCATTAGATTTGGCGTATGTTGCAGCAGGTCGTTTCGATGCGTATTTTGAACTCGGCTTAAAGCCTTGGGATATCGCAGCTGGTGAGTTGATCGTGAAAGAAGCGGGCGGCACAGTGGTTGATGCACGTGGTGGTAGCGAATCTATGGAAAATGGCCAAGTACTGGCATGTTCTATGAAAATGTTGAAACCTCTGATGAAAGCAGTTGTACCTGCTTGGGGTGAAGCGGCTAAGTAATAGCATGCAGATCGTGTTTTAAGACATTGAAAAAGCCCTCATAAGAGGGCTTTTTCTTTGATGAGACATGAAAAAAATAAAGGCTTAGTAGTGATTTATTTTATGGCTTTGACTTCTATTCGATTTTAAAACATAGCCTACACCAGATCCTGATCACCTCTGAATGAAGATCACTCTATCTCAGAAATAAAGTAGGTTGAAATTAGACAGCGTATAGACACCTATTTAAGCTTGCTGTGTGTAATGTTCATTACAGGTCAGATACCATGTCAAATCACGGCAGCATTAGAGCAATAGCTAGTACAATTAATTGCGTCATATGGCTCATAGTTGAGGGGTAGAACGTAGAATGCTATTCAATATTTTTCTAGATGGTCAAAAAAATTAAAGTGAAAACCTGCATTTATTCAATCTTTGAGGAAAATATTGTATCAATTTCACGAAAAGAGGTGACTTTTAAAAATATCCTGCTATACTCCGCCCACGCACTAAATTTCGTTCATTACCTGAACATTCTCTTCTATCATTGTGTATGCGCGTCCGGTCCAAAGAGAGGACATTATTTCGCGCCCCACCCAATCGCTTAAGCGATTCCTTCAGGTTGCGGCTGTAATCAAATGTGCGTTATACGCATCGTCGTTCTCGGATCGCCGCTGATTCTATATTTTCAGCGATTATTGCTGTGCCGCTTTTTGCCGATGTCCATCAGACCATATATTTAATGGAGCACCCATTTTTCGGGTGAAATACTCTATGAGCAAAACTTTTGCTGATTTTCCTTTACATGAATCGTTACAACAAGCTTTACAAAGCTTAGGTTTTACTTCTCCTACGCCTGTACAGGAACAATCGATTCCTGCAGCTTTAGAAGGTAAAGACCTTTTAGTATCTAGCCAAACAGGTTCAGGTAAAACTGCTGCGTTCTTACTTCCAACGTTAAACGCACTTGCAGCCCAAGAGACTTTCGTTCCGTTCAAAGAACGTATGAAAGCAATTACACAACCGAATATCTTGGTTCTTTGCCCAACTCGTGAGTTGGCGCAGCAAGTAAGCCAAGACGCGATTGGGTTTGTCCGCCACATGAAAGGTGCACGTATTGCAGCGATCATGGGTGGTATGCCGTTTGGTAAGCAAATCCAACAGTTAAAAGGTGCACAAGTTGTTGTTGCGACTCCAGGTCGTTTACTTGACCTTGTAAACCGTCGTCAAATTAAATTAGACCAAGTTGATGCGCTTATTGTTGACGAAGCAGACCGTATGCTTGATCTAGGTTTCTCTGAAGACTTAGAAGCAATTAGCGATCTTGCTGCAAACCGTAAACAGACTTTAATGTTCTCTGCAACATTTGCTGGTCGTATCATTACACTTGCTGAACGCATGATGAATGATCCACAACGTATTGCAATCGAAACTGGTCACTCTACGAATACTGACATCACTCAGACTTTACACTGGACTGATGGCTTTGAGCACAAGAAAAAATTACTAACGCATTGGTTAAGTGCTGAAGACTTAGATCAAGCTGTTGTATTTGCTTCTACTCAAGAAGATACCGATATGTTGGCTGAAGAACTTGCTGAAGCAGGTTTATCAGTTGTAGCACTTCATGGTGCTATGCCACAAACTGTGCGTAACCGTCGTTTACGTAGCATCCGTGAAGGTCGTGCAAAAATTTTAGTTGCGACTGACGTTGCTGCACGTGGTCTTGACGTACCAACCATTTCACACGTAATCAACTTCGGTCTTCCAATGAAGAACGAAGACTATGTACACCGTATTGGTCGTACAGGTCGTGCGGGTCGTACTGGTAAAGCAATCACTTTAGCAACTTACCGTGAGCGCGGTAAAATCCGTGCTTTAGAAGATTTCTTAGATGCGCGTTTGAATGTATCTGAAATTGAAGGTCTTGAGCCATCTCCACCTCCTGCACGCGGTAGTCGTGATGGCGGCGGTCGTGGTCGTGATGGTCGTGGTCGTGATGGCGGCGGTCGTGGTCGCGGTGGTTTCGGTGGTCGCGATGGCGGCGGTCGTGCTCGTTTCGAAGGTGAGTCTAACTTTAAACGTCGTGAAGGTGGTGATGACCGTCCACGTCGTAGCTACGATGACAAACCTCGTGGTGATCGTCCATCATTTGGTGGTGAAGATCGTCCACGTCGTGAGTTTAATAATGATCGTCCACGTCGTGAAGGCGGTTTCGGTGATCGTCCACAACGTTCTTTTGATGACCGTCCAAAACGTGATTTTGGTGATCGTCCAGCGCCACGTCGTGAAGGCGGTTTCGGTGATCGTCCGCAACGTTCTTTTGATGATCGTCCAAAGCGTGAATTCAACTCTGATCGTCCACGTCGCGAAGGCGGTTTCAACGATAAGCCACGTTTTGACTCGAATGATGACAATCGCGGTAACCGTGTAGACTACAAGCCACGTCGTGAAGGTTCTTTTGGTGACCGTCCAAAACGTGATTTTGGTGATCGTCCAGCGCCACGTCGTGAAGGTGGTTTTGGCGACCGTCCACAACGTTCTTTTGGTGATGACCGTCCAAAACGCACTTTCGGTGGTGAAGACCGTCCTAAGCGTACTTTTGGTGGCGAAGACCGTCCGAAGCGTGAATTTAATTCAGATCGTCCACGTACTGAAGGTGGTTTTGACCGCCCACGTCGTAAGTTTAACGACTAATTCTGAATGAATAAAAAAACCAGTGGAAACACTGGTTTTTTTTTGTCTACGGCTGTAAAAAAATAAATTAAAATGTATACTGAGTCATATTTTAATTGTATTGATAATAATGATGCACAATAATGAGGTTGAATCAATCGCCACACTCTCTGACGTGAAAGAGGTCAATATGGCACATTATCTCGGACTCTTTTTGCTGATTTGCAACATTCTTTTCTTTGTCTATAGTCGTTATGGATGAAGCAATTCATCTTATGTAGCTTGTTTTCGCCGTTCAAATAAATATAAATACAACCAACTGAAATCAATTCGTGCACAAAATTAGACACGGAATACGCTAACATATCGTTTTTTAATCCTTTATAGTATGCATGCTGAAAAAATGCAGGAAAACGCACAGCTATGAATAATCAAGCGCCTCTGACTGCTCAAGCCCTCATTGAGGTCAAAGACCTGAGTTTTAAGCGAGGGGAACGTGTCATTTATGATCAGGTCAATTTAAAAATTCGACAGGGTCAAATTACGGGCATTATGGGACCGTCGGGTACAGGTAAAACCACTTTACTGCGTTTAATTGGCGGTCAATTGACCCCGGACCAAGGTGAAGTGCTTTTTGATGGGCAAAATATTGCGAAAATGTCACGCAAAGAGTTATTCGCTGCGCGTGCGCGTATGGGCATGCTTTTTCAAAGTGGCGCATTGTTTACCGATATGTCGGTGTATGAAAATGTGGCCTTTCCGATAAGAGCACATACCAAGTTGCCAGAACATTTACTGTCAGAAATTATATCTTTAAAACTTGAATCCGTCGGCTTACGTGGCGCAGAACAGATGATGCCTTCTGAGCTCTCAGGCGGGATGAACCGTCGTGTGGCTTTGGCACGTGCAATTGCACTAGATCCTGAGCTGATTATGTACGATGAGCCATTTGCAGGACAAGATCCAATTGTGAAGGGTGTACTCACACGTCTGATTCGATCATTGCGAGAAGCTCTTGATTTAACAACAATTATTGTCTCGCATGACGTGGCTGAAACCTTATCGATCGCAGACTATATCTATGTTGTTGCTGAAGGTAAGGTGCAAGGTGAAGGCACGCCTGAACAGTTGCAGGCGAAAGCATCTCCGTTTGTTAAACAATTTTTAACAGGTGCGGTTGAAGGGCCTGTCGATTATCAATTTAGCCATAAAGCATATCTAAATACTGAGGTGCAAGCATGAATGCGATAGCACTCTTAGGTCGACGCGTGATTGAACGGGTTCGCGGCATTGGTGTTGCCAGCCTGATGTTATTACAAATTTTATTTTCGATGCCCACTGCTTTAGGTGTTCGGTTATTTGTTTACCAAATGTACCGTGTTGGGGTGTTATCGCTGCTCATTATTGTGGTGTCAGGGCTATTTATTGGTGCGGTACTGGGCTTGCAGATGTATAGCATCTTGGTGACCTTTGGTAGTGAAGCGATGCTGGGTACAGCGGTTGCATTGACCTTACTCCGTGAGTTAGCACCTGTGGTTGCGGCATTGCTGTTTGCAGGTCGTGCGGGTTCTGCATTAACGGCTGAGATTGGCTTAATGAAAGCCACAGAGCAGCTGTCCAGTATGGAAATGATCGGGGTTGATCCACTTAAACGTGTGATTTCTCCGAGACTTTGGGCAGGTATTTTTAGTTTACCGATGTTGTCTGTCATCTTCGCTGCGGTGGGGATTATGGGCGGTAAAATGGTGGGTGTGGACTTCTTGGGTGCAGATGAAGGTTCTTACTGGAGTGGCATTCAAAGTAGCGTAGAGTTCTATAAAGATGTCCTGAATGGCACCATCATTAAAAGTTTTGTTTTTGCTTTAATTTGTACATGGATTGCGGTGTATCAAGGCTATGCCTGTGAACCGACATCTGAAGGTATTGCGACATCAACCACACGCACTGTGGTGTATTCATCGCTCTGTGTTTTAGGTTTTGATTTTGTGTTGACTGCGGTCATGTTTGGAGGTGTTTAATGAAATCACGTGCAAGTGAGCTGGCAGTCGGCATATTTGTCATTTTGTTCGGTATCGCTTTGTTTTTTATTGCGATGCGAGTGAGTGGCTTGGTGGGATCAAATCTCAGTGATCGCTATGAAATGAGTGCAACCTTCGATAATGTAAATGGTTTAAAACCACGTGCGAAAGTGACGATGAGTGGGGTAAAAATTGGTCAAGTTGATCAAATTAGCTTAGACCCTGTGACACGTTTAGCGACGGTTTCTTTTTCTTTAGATGGTAAATTAACGACCTTTAATGCAGCACAACTCAAAGAAGTTGAAAAGAATGCACTTGAAGAGCTTCGTTACAGTAGCGACTATACCGCTGCGGATGCTGCGCAACAAAAAGAAATGGAAAAGCAACTTATTGCGAACATGAAGTCCATCACCAGCATTGATGAAGATGCTTATATTATGGTGGCAACCAATGGTCTGTTAGGTGAGAAATACTTGAAAATTGTTCCAGGGGGCGGTTTGAACTATGTGAAACGTGGTGAAAGCATTGGCAATACCCAAGGCACAATGGACCTAGAAGACTTAATTACTAAATTTATTACGGGTGGTGCAGGTAAATCGAAAGATGCTTCAGCAACAACTGAGCAACCTGAAACCGCTGAAACAGCAGATGCCAACGTGTCATTTGTTGAATGATTTGAAGAGGACCAATTGTAGTGAATACTTTATTGAAACAAACACTGACAGCTAGCATTTTAACTACAATGTTTGCGGGTACTGCTTTTGCAGCACCAAGTGAAGCACCACCTGCTTTTGTTAAAAAAGTGGCGGATGGCTTGATTGCGCGTTTAAAAGCGGATCATGCCAAGCTCCAAAACAACCCAGCTGCGGTGAAAACGATTGTTCGTCAAAACTTAGACCCATATGTGGATTCACAAGCATTTTCACGTATTGTGATGGGGACTTATGCAACCAATCAATACAGTACTGCTGCACAACGAGCGAAGTTTGAAAACAATTTCCGTGAAACACTGATTGAAAACTACGGTACTGCATTTGCGAAGTTCAGCAATCAGACATATACCATTCGTCCGTATAAAGAAACCAATAGCAAAAACCCTGTGGTGACGATCGACTTTAATAACAAAGGCGAAAAAATCCCAGTGTCTTTCCAGTTGGCGGATAAAGGTAACCAATGGAAAATCCGTAATATCAATGTGTCGGGTATCGACCTTGGTTTACAGTTCCGTAATCAGTTCGCGGCAACGGTTAAACGTAATGGCGGCGACCTAGATAAAGCGATTGCAAACTTCCAACCTGATGCAGAAGCAGCGGTTGAAAAGAAAAAATAAGTAGGTGAAAGGTGATTAACTTTAGCAATCAGGAAATGCAGCTTTCAGGTCAGATTACATATGACAATGCTGAAAGCTACTATCAACAAGGTCTGAAGGTGATTCAGTCACAGTCTTATCCTGTGGTGGTGAATCTGGCCCAGCTTGAGCATGGTAGTACACTAGCACTGGCAGTATTGGTGCGTTGGTTGCGTCAAACACCCGATGCACATAGTTTACATTTTAAAGCTGTACCTGAAAAAATGATGAAAGTGATTCAAGCCTGTCATTTACAGGATGACTTAAAGTTAATCCCTTAAATAAAAAAAGCACCTTAAGGTGCTTTTTTTATATGTTGCGTTTCTTAAATTTATGAGGAAAATAAGTGTTTTAAGCTTTACTTAAATCCATTTCTTCCAGCGGAAGTAAATGAGCGGACCAATCAGGAACGCCATTAAGATCAGGCTCACCACAATAAAACTGGTGCCGCCTTTGGCAAAAGGCAACACGTCGGTGTTCATACCGTAAATACTGGCAATCAGCATTGGTGGAGCGAGCATACTGGGTAAGATAGAGAAGCGACGAATCGTGTCATTCTGCTCGGTGTTAATGAAGCCTGAAGTAGTGTCCAGTAAGAATCGTACTTTTTGGAACAAGAAGGCATCATGCTCAACCAGTGAGCGAACGTCTTCGCTGAGCTCTCGAATATCCGCATCATAAATATGACTACCTAAAGCACGCGGGCGTGATAAAAAGGTCAGTACACGACGTAAGTCAATCAAACACAGCTGTGCTTTTCCAAGCATATCTTCCAAGTGGGCCAGACGGGTAATCATGTCATCTAAGTCGAGAATCATCTCGCGGTGACGGTTATTCAGTACTTCTGTGGAATACTTTTCCAAGTCCTTGTGGATATCTTCTAAGATATCCGCAAGCTCGTCCAGCTTCGCCTCGAGTAAACCGAGTAAGATCCACGTTGGATCTTTATAGTCAATTTCGTAGTCATTGCGGCGCGCACGCGCACGAAAGGCGCGGAACGCCACCAATTTTTCCCCGCGAAGGGTAAAGAGACGTTCTTTATGTAAAATGAAAGCGACAGTTTGTACCGTGGCAAGGGCACCGCTGCTTTCTTCAGGCTCACCATCGACTTGATAGTTTTTATTTTTCGTTAAAAAATACGTACTGATATGCAAAATACCGTCGTCATCACGGTAGAATCGAGCTGAAGATGAAATGTCTTCGAGTGATTTTAGCGTAGGTAAATTTTGTTCATATGCATCTAAAATCCACTGTTGTTCTTCTTGGGAGGGAGCAATGAGGTCAAGCCAGACCAAATCGGGCTGAAGATCGAAATCGCCATTAATGGTGATGTCTTCTAAGCTACCGCGCTCTGTGGCGTAAAAGGCTTCAAGCATGCCGTCTTTCTCCTTTGCGCAGTAATGGTTGAAGTGGATGGGTGTATTTTAGACAAGGATTGCAATAAAAACACTGATCGAATGGTTAAATTGCTAAAAAATATCCATTCATTTTAGTGAAGTTGCATGACAATTAAATATCAGAGTAAAAAATGACAAATTCAATTGCGATCTTTTGTGGTTCCGCATTAGGTTCAGATCAAATCTTTTCCGAAACAGCACGTCAGGTTGGACACACCATTGCAGAACAAGGCAAAACCTTGGTCTATGGTGGTGGTCGTTCAGGCTTAATGGGTATTGTGGCTGACAGTGCTTTAGAGGCAGGTGGTCAAGTGATTGGCGTGATTCCACACGTGCTGGTGGATCGTGAGTTGGCACATCAAGGTCTGACCGAGTTACATGTCGTTAAAGACATGCAAGAGCGTAAACTGAAAATGTCAGCCTTGTCGGATGGATTTATTGCAATGCCTGGCGGCGCAGGGACTTTAGAAGAAATATTTGAACAATGGACGTGGGCACAGCTCGGTATTCATCTCAAGCCGAATGCCTTTTTAAATGTAAATGGCTTTTATGATGATTTACTTAAATTCCTAAAGATGACCACCGACAAAGGCTTTACCCATGCACGCTTTACCGACAGCCTGATTGTATCGGATTCGGTGAAAGCCATTTTAAAGCAGATGGATCAGTTCCAAGCACCTGAACCGAAGTGGGGCATGGTTGATCCTGAGTTGTTGGATGTCAAAGCATGAAGGTGATTACGGTCGCTGCGGCTATTATTGTGAATGAACAGCGGCAGCTTTTGTTGGTGCGCAAGCAGAACACCGCATGTTTTATGCAAGTGGGCGGCAAGCTTGAGCCCAATGAAGCGCCTGAGCAAACCATGCTGCGTGAGATTCGGGAGGAAATTGGAAGTGATGCGACGATTGAACAGTTTGTCGGTCGTTTTGAAACAGCCACCGCCAATGAACCTGATTTTAAATTGGTGAGCTATGTTTACCATGTTCAGCTTCAGCAAGCGCCACAAATTGCGGCTGAAATTGCAGAAATGAAGTGGGTCAGTTTGAATGACCAGCAGACTGCACTTGCACCGCTAACCACCGAAGTGGTCATGCCATGGGTACGTGAACATTTGCTGATTGACGTAGTCTAATTATTTTAGTGCATAGGCAATACACGCGGCGCTGACTTTATGACAACCCAATTGTTCAAGCTGTAAAGTCAGTGCCTGAATCGAGCTGCCTGTGGTCACGACATCATCTAAAATCAAAACACGCCGGTAGAGTTTTGCGTACTGGCGCTGCTGAGGATCGATTTTAAACTGTTGTTGAATTTGATCTAAGCGTTCTAGTCGACTGAGTCCTTTTTGCGAATGTTGATGCAGTCGTATCACAGGTTGCCAAATGGGAACATTTAACTGCTTGGCTAAGTCTTTGGCGAGGATCATTGATTGGTTATAGCCACGTTCCGCTAAACGCTGAGTCGAAATCGGCATCGGAACAATTGCTTGTACTTTAGGTAAGCGAATTTGCTGAAGAATGCCTGACAGTAAAGGCTGCCAATGCAGTTGTTGTTCATATTTGAACTGCTGAATAAGGTGATCTAAAGGATATTGATACTGTCCTGCGACATGAATACTCAGTTCTTGTTTTTCAATGGTTTGTGGATGCAGTGGGAGTTGTTGCCAGCAGTCCAGACAGACCGAATGCAGATCTGCGCGTACAATGCTACACAACTGACAAGGCTGTGCTTTGTGCAGCAACTGTTTGGCGGTGTGCAGTAAATGACTAAACATAGGCATAGCGTGGTGCTTCAGGTAGCCAGCGTTTCAGTAAGGCTTCAGCGTTTTTAGGATAGTCCTTTAAAATCTGCGCTGCGACAAAATGTGCTTGATTGAGCAAATGATCATCGCGTTCCAGTTTCGCTACACGAAAGCCCATATCACCCGTTTGTTTGGTACCGAGCAATTCACCGGGACCGCGGATTTCCAAATCTTTTTCGGCAATTAAAAAGCCATCATTGGTTTCACGCATGATGCGTAAGCGTTCTTGTCCATTTTGAGACAGCGGGCTTTTATATAACAGGGCGCAAAAACTGGCCTTGGCGCCTCGACCAACACGGCCACGTAATTGGTGCAATTGAGAGAGTCCTAAACGTTCCGCATTTTCAATCACCATGATCGAGGCATTTGGTACATCGACTCCCACTTCAATCACTGTGGTCGCAATCAAGAGTTGTAATTCATTGGCTTTAAACTGTTGCATCACGGCTTGTTTTTCGTCGGCTTTCATTTTGCCATGTACAAGGCCAATGTTGAGTTCGGGGAAACGGTCTTTAATTTCTAAATAGGTCGCTTCAGCAGCTTGAGCATCTAAGGTTTCAGACTCTTCAACTAAGGTGCAGACCCAGTAAGCTTGTTTACCTTCTAGACAGTTGCTGGCAATACGTTGTAGGACTTCTTCTCGGCGGTCGAGTGGAATGGTCACGGTTTGAATCGGGGTTCGTCCGGGTGGAAGTTCATCGATCACGGACGTGTCCAAGTCTCCATAGGCGGACATGGCTAAAGTCCGTGGAATAGGGGTTGCAGTCATGACCAATTGATGTGGGGTCATATTCTGTGCGCCTTTATTGCGGAGGGCTAAGCGCTGATCGACCCCGAAGCGGTGCTGCTCATCGATAATCACTAACCCGAGTTTGGCAAAGCGGACATTGTCTTGAAACAGGGCGTGTGTACCCACCACCAGATGCGCTGTGCCATCGACAATGGCTTGTTCGGCTGCAGCACGGGCTTTGCCTTTTTGTTTACCTGAAAGCCAAGATACACTGAGTCCCAAAGGCTCAAACCATTTTTTAAAATTGAGATAGTGTTGTTCCGCCAATATTTCAGTCGGTGCCATTAACGCCACTTGCCAACCTTCTTCTAAAGCATGGCAGGCTGCGACTCCAGCGACCAAGGTTTTGCCTGCACCGACATCGCCTTGAACCAAACGTAACATCGGTTTATTGAGTTTTAAGTCTTGTACAATTTCTTTGGAGACACGCTTTTGTGCATTGGTCATTTCAAAAGGTAGGCTGCTGAGCAGTTGTTTGGCAAACTGACGACTGGCAGAAATACGCGGCGCTTCAATTTGTTGGATATAGGCGCGACGGCTTAATAGACTGACCTGATGCGCAACCAACTCTTCAAAAATCAAACGTTGCTGGGCAGGGTGTGAGCCTTGGCTCAGTTGCAGCATATTGGCATCTACAGGAGGATGATGGATGTAATCCAACGCCTGTTTAAGTGCATAGCCATTGGTAAATTTTGCAGGTAGCAGTTCAGGTAAATCATCACTGTGCTTGGCTAAAGCCTGTTTGATGTATTCACGAAATTTAGGCTGAGTCAGACCTTCTGTACTGGGGTAAATCGCAGTCAGTTGGGTTTGTGGAAGCGGCGTATGTTCTGTAATAAGTTGAATTTCGGGATGATACATTTCCAAGCCACGCGCACCCACACGGACTTCACCAAAAATGCGTAGACGATTACCGATCTTTGCACGGTCCGTTAAGCCTTTATAAATATGGTAAAAGCGCAAAGTCACTTTGCCAAAGTCATCTTGCAGTCCAATCGCCATCGATTTACGTTTACCCGGCGGAAAGTCCACGCCTTGAATCGTTCCTTCGAGTAGGTAGCTACGCCCAACCGTTAATTGGTTCATGGGGATGATCGTGCTACGATCTTCATAGTCTCGTGGCAGATGAAACAGCAGATCATCTGTAGTGAAGAGATTCAACTTTTCAAGTAGTGCAGCAGAGGCAGCTCCGACCCCCTGCAACTGATGGACTGCAGCCATGTCCCCTCAACTTTGTCTGTGATTTGGTGCTAAATGCATATTTTATTTATAGGTTATGGTAAAACATCTCAGCGTGTTGCTAAACAGTTATTTCAGCAAGGCCACCAAATTACCACAATTAGTCGAAGTCCGAAATCAGATGATTGGGCTGAGCATTTGACTCAAGATATTCATCAGTTGGATTTGTCTCAAGTCGCGCCGATTGATGCCGTATATGTCTTACTCTCGCCTGAGAGCAGTATGGTGGAGTCGTATCAGAGAACTTTTGTAGACTCGATTGCACCCATGCTACATGCCTTAAAAAGTCATCCTTTAAAAAAAGTGATCGTGGTTTCTTCTACACGTGTCTATGGTGAAAGTGCAGGCGAGCGGGTTGATGATGATACTTGTCCCCAACCGAGCGATGCGCAAGGGCAGGTGCTATTGAACATGGAAACTTTGTGGCAACAGGCTTATCCATCTGAATGTGTGATTGTGCGTCCAACAGGAATTTATGGGACTTCAGTTGCACGTATGATTAAACTTGCAGCAACAACAAAAGCTTATCCCAAACTGCATTGGTCAAACCGAATTCATGTTGAGGATCTGGCGGCTTTTTTAGTGCACTTGCTTCACGTGGAACATACTGAAAAGTCTTACATTTGCAGCAATAGCCAACCATTGCCTTTACATGAAATTATTCAATGGTTTCAACAGCAGTTAGGATTTCCAGCTTTGGTTTTGGAGAGTGATGTGCCATCAGGCAAGCAAATTCATGCTACGCGGATGAAGCAGATGAATCTTGAATTACAGCATCCACATTGTTTTGATGATTACTTGGCGTTGTTAGCAGTGTGTGAGGCAAAATAATTTTTTACTTTCACTCATAAAAAATGTGAAGCATCGTTTGAAAAATGGCTGTGGAACGTGAAGAATCATGAAAAATCCGTTCTAGTGCGCTGAACGCTAGAACGGATTTGACTAAGATATTGATGCTTATGGAAAAATTTCAATCATTTCGTATAAGCTCTATTATGTTAAATGAATGTAAATCTAGTAAAATGCAATTTAACGTTAATCACATTCCTTAGTTTTTCACTTTCACATCCTGCCAACTTGGATTGGTTATAATTTCTGCATTATTCCCAAAAAATGCCTTCTTCGCCTGTGTATCTCCTTTGAGCCAATAACTAAACCATGCTGTCATATAGCCGTCAGGTTTTGAAATCATATCACCGTGGTCAGAATTTTTTAGGCGAGCCATGACTTGTGGCACATTGGGGCTAATTTTGGAAAAATTGGTATTCATTGAAATAAGTGGCGTAATCCCGCCATTGGTTTCTCCGGGTTTACCTGCATCAAAAATTCCTGTGCCCGCCACCGCAAAATAAGGAACTTTGATTTTGCTGATATCGTAATCCCATTTTAAACCCTCGGCTAAATCATGCTTAGTGGTACTTGCCCCAAAAACAGCTTTATATCGGTAGCTATTAGGGAAACGAGTAACGGCATTAATAATAGCTACACCGCCTTGAGAATGCCCTGCAATACCCGCCTTATGCGTGTCAATTTTGTGATACAGTGGGCTGTTTGGACTATTGTTTAAAGTGATGGCAAAGTTCAATGATTCTTCCGATGATGCACCACTCCACGAACTTTTATCGTCATTGCCAATCACAACAAAGCCCCAACTAGCTAAATGGGCAAACACCGCTTCATAATTGCCAAAGGTTGAGCCAGAACCGTTTGCCATAATGACAAGCGGATAGGTTTTATTTTGTTCCAGATTTTGGGATAAACTTTGTGGATACCAGATTTTTTGGGTAAATCTGTTATTTTTACCTGCCGAAAAAGTCTGGTTTGCGACTGTATATTGACCTAATCCTGCGTATTTTTTCTCAATGATTGCTTGATTGGAAATGCGTTGTAAGTTAGTTTGGGTATAGTTTTGTGGTACTTTTCCCATATTTTCTAACGCAGAACAGGCGGCTAAAGATAAAATGCTTGCGAGTGTGATAGCGATAAGGGATTTTTTTACCATGGTAAGCCTTTTGTGATACAGATGTTGCAGTTAGTCTTTAATTGTGAAGCTTAATGCGTGGTTGGTTTAAATAGTAGAAGTAAATCGTTATTCAAATATCTGATTAAATTTTTTATGTAGAAAACCTAAAATTAACATAATGGCTGTTATACGAAATTTAAAAAATATAGTAAAAATGGGAGCTTAAGGCTCCCATTTTTGGATTCTTCTAAGGTTTATTATATTAATTATTCTATATAGTTACATCTGTGCCTTATCTTCCCAAAATTTTGCTTTATCTTGATTTTGTTCTACACCTACACCGTATTGATACATAAATTTAAGTTCTCTCATCGCTTCCTTACTACCAAGAGATGCAGCTTTATTTAATAAATCTAATGTTTTGTCTATATCCTTTGTTATTCCTTCACCATTGCGATATAACTTAGCTAAACCGACCATAGAAGCCGTATGATTAAGATAAGCCCCTTTTGAAAACCAGACAGAAGCTTTTTTATAATGTTCTTCAGTATCAGTTGGATCCATGTCACCTAATAGATCAGCATATGTCGCGTAACCATCACCAAGCCAATACATTGCATCAACATTCCCATTTTCTGCTGACTTAACAGCCCAGTGCTCAGCTTCGGCTTCATACTCATCAACCCCATAACCATGTATATAGACATCAGCTAATTCTAATTGTGCTGATGAATCTCCATTTTTAGCTTTTGTTAACAAGTCCTTTGAAAAGGTTGGATTAGCTAGAGTTTCCATGGAAAGTATTAGTCCTAAAGCGATGTATATAATTTTGAAAATTTTCATTTTCTGCCTTT
>NZ_LSOD01000016.1:0-67494 GCF_001592855.1 Acinetobacter sp. BMW17 | reverse complement strand
ATTTAACATAATAGAGCTTATACGAAATAGATTTTATTTTTATTCATTTACAGCATAGGCACCTACATTTTGTAGATCCCTATGCTTTTAAAAAGAAATTACTTTTTCTTACGTTTCAAACGCTTCTTCGCTTGTTCAGCAGCCACTTTGTCTAGAGTTTCTTTCAACTCTTCATCGCTGAAAGTGGTAATGTGTTGCAACATTTGTAGCGTGACATCATCTAACACTAAGTTGGCATATTGCGCAACGTTTTGGAAGTTCTCATCAAACACAATCGCGTTGTCTGAGTTGGTGCTGATATAACCCTGTTGCGTGAGCACTTTAATAAAGCTTTGGAACAGGGCTTTATCAAAGAATTCAGGCGAATTAAACTCATACAGTACCGAAAGGCGCTGACCGACCAAATGACTGAGTTCTTCAACTTGACGTGCTGAAATGTTCCCAGAACCACGTTGTGTAATCAGCGCAAGGGTCATGTAGTAACGTTCGAGACTTTGCATTACTGGCGCAGCCAATACCACCAACTGGTTATGATCTTCGCTGTTTGGAGCAGGGGAAATCAAGTGACCTTCGGCATCTTCAGAAATCAGTTTGGCTTGAATTAAACCATCTACATAAGCGCAGATTTGATCTTTGAGTTCAGCATCTTCCCATTTTAAAAACAATTCTGCTTTTAAGAATGGATATAGCGTGCGAATTACATTGATTAAATCACCACGGCCAATGGTTCCATTATGTTCAACCAAAGCGGCAACGAGTGATGGCAAGACAAAGGCATGCAAAATGTTATTACGGAAGTAGGTCAGCAGTACTGCTTGATTGTCCGCAATCGCAATAATGTCACCAAGAACGTGATTGACGCGCTTGATCAGTTTCAGCTTTAAACCATAAGCAATGATTTCTTTACCTGATAATGGCGTGACCAAGAGGCGCTCATCATAAGGAAGTGTCGTCAACAACTTGCGATAGGTATCGAGCTGTTTGATACAAATTTCTTCATCCAGAGTATGCTTTTCAGTGGCCAGCAGCACCAAAGACAAGAGTGAAACAGGGTTCACCACAGCTGCACGGTTAATATTTTCTAAAATTGCATGTGCTGAACTGTTGACTGCATCAGAGACTTCTTGCGGAATAGGATCATCATTTTTAGCAATTTGTACATTCTCAGCGCCATGCTTTTTCAGCATGTCATCGAGGAAAACGGGCTCACCAAAGTTGAGATGCACTTTCCCGAAAATACGTTCAATTTTGCGTAAAGTTTGCAGAATCCCAAAGACAGACTCGGCTTCTTTGGGTTTGCCGTTCATCTCACCGACATAGGTTGCACCTTCCATCAAGCGTTCATAGCCGATATAGGTCGGAACAAAGACAATCGGTTTGGCACGACCACGCAAGTGACTGTGTACCGTCATGGCTAACATACCTGTCTTCGGCGGTAGCAGACGACCTGTACGTGAACGACCACCTTCGATAAAGTATTCTAAAGGCGTGTTGCGCGACAAAATGCTGTATAGGTATTCTTTAAAGACCGAAGTGTAGAGCGCGTTACCGCGGAAAGTACGGCGAATAAAAAATGCACCGCCACCACGTAAAATTTGCCCAACAAATGGCATATTCAGGTTATCGCCCGCAGCAATATAAGGCACCATCAAACCACGGTTATACACCACATAAGACAGCAGTAAATAGTCGATATGACTACGGTGACATGGGGTATACACAATTTCGTAGTCTTTAGCCAGCTCACGAACCGTATTGAAGTTATGCACTTCAACTCCGTCATAGAGTTGCGTCCATAAACGTGCCAGCGCCATTTCCGCAAAACGGATGGTTGAATGTGAGTAATCCGATACGATTTCATTGACATAACCAATGGCACGACGTTCTGCGTCTAACATGCTAATTTTGCCGCGGATACTTTCACGGCGAATCGCATCTTGTACATCACTGGCTTTAATCAATGAATGCATCACGTTGCGGCGGTCCGAAAGATCGGGACCGAGTACCGCTTCACGGTGTGCATCGAGCTGATTATTTAAGGTGTTTAGAATGTAGGTCGCAGGGGATAAATTCGGATAGGTGGTTTTTGCAAAGTCAACCAAAGCACGTAAAGACTGACTTTCATGAAACTCTAAAAATGACTGACGACCATGTAAACCGATATTCATCAGCTGTTTCACCGTACTTGGAGTTGCCCAAGTGTCGGTAAATAGCAATTTAAACCAAGAGTCTTCTTTATCTGGTGAACGTCCCCACAGTACCGTCACAGGCACCAGCTCTACGTCTAAATCGGGTTGTTGCTCTAATGCTTCAACTAGACGTAACAGGCGCGGTGGAAAGGTGTGTGGTGAAGGGTTAAGTAAATTATTTTCATCGTTATGCTGTAAAAACACGATCGATGCTTTTTCTTGATGTGTCCCCACGACCAAAGGATCGAGTGCAGGAGCAAGCTTTAAACGACGTGTTTCACCATCCACCAACAGCGCATTACTGCGTGAGTGATTTTGAAGCACATAACAGACAATTTTTTTGGGATGGCCTGAAGCTGCTGGGTCAGCATCTGTTGCTGTCGGTTCTGTTGGAACCTCACCCAATACATGTGGGGTTACTATTAGGTCAAGAAGCTTACTTGAAAGCTTTCTATACATTTGACCAAAGCCACTTTTGGACATATACACTCCTGCTTAAATGACCAATCCCGCAGTTTGTCTGAAGGGGTATTTATTTTGCGTAATTGTAAACATAAACCGTATGTCATTTCCTGACAAATTTGTTTTATATGGTGAATTTTATCGTTAAAAATCGTATTTTTAGTCGGAAATAACGAAAAAAACTTATGACAACTCAGTCAAGTAATCTATAGGGTTTTAGTCTGAATTTATGGCAAAATAGATTTTAATATCGATATCATACCTCATCACTTTACAGAAAAATCTGGTCTCTCACCATTAAGTAGGTTGCTTATGAATGCCTTAACCCAAGAGTTGGTTGAATTACTGAGCCTCGAAAAAATTGAGGAAAATATCTTTCGTGGACAAAGCCGTAATTTGGTTGGGAAGCGTGTTTTTGGCGGACAAGTCTTAGGTCAGGCCCTACGTGCGGCGTCATATACGACGGATCGTCCAGCTCATTCTTTACATGCATACTTTTTATTTGGTGGCGATGTGAACGCACCGATTATCTATGAAGTTGATCGAATTCGTGATGGTCGTAGTTTTGTCAGTCGCCAAGTGCGCGCTATTCAGCATGGTAAAACCATCTTTATGTGCATGGTGTCTTTTGCTGACAATGAAGAAGGGCTGAATTACCAAATCGGTGAGCCTGAGTATCCAGCACCAGAGTCTTTAAAGTCTGAGGCTGAACTGAAAAAAATGATGGTGGAATTTGTGCCCGAAAATGTGCGTGCAAGTTTCATGCGCGATCGTCATGTGGAAATTCGTCCAATCAATCCACAGAACCCGTATCAACCGCAGCCTGAAGCGCCTGTATATGCGCACTACATTCGCACACATGACCGCATTGCAGTAGAAGTGGATGAGATTTCGTTGCATCAAGCAATTGCGGCATTCTATTCAGATTTCACTTTAATGACCACGGCACTGCGCCCACATGGTTTAAGTTATCTTTCGCCAAGTTTGCAATGTGCGAGTATCGATCATGCTATGTATTTCCATAAACCCTTTCGCGTGGATGACTGGATGCTGTATGACATGGATGCTACAGTCAGTGCCAGTTCACGTGGTTTAAACTTTGGACGAATGTGGCAAAATGGTGAGTTGGTGTGCAGTACTACGCAAGAAGGTTTGATTCGGCTCCGTGAAATCGAAGCCCAATAAAGCCTGAGTATAAAAAAAGCTGAGTGATATGACTCAGCTTTTTTTATGACTGCAAGGTGGTTAGAGCTGAGCTAGGAGTTGAGCTTGAATTGTAATGGTCTCGCCTTTTGAGTAGAGGCATATAGGGAAATGTGCAGTACTTGTGACAAAAAAATGCTCGATTCTAGTCCGTTCACATGGCATAGTTTCCCAAAGAAATCTTTGAAAAGCATGAAGCTATGAGCTTAAACACGCAAATTCTAATTGCAGCGATCTTCGGGGTCATCTTCGGATTTATTCTCAATCTTTTCCCGGGTACTGCTTTTTTAGAGATGAGTTTGTATGGAATCGGGGTGGTCAGCAGTATTTTTATTGGTCTATTAAAAATGCTCTTGATTCCTCTCATTTTTAGCTCAATTGTGGTGGGGGTATCCAACTTACAAGCGGGCGGCCAGCTCTCCCGTGTGTGGAAAATTACGCTGGCATGCTGTGTCACTACCACGACTTTGGCTTTGATATTGGGCTTAAGCTGCGCGCATTTATTTGAAGTCGGCAAAGGTGTCGATATCGCCATGTTTCAAGATGCCATGGCCGCTCATCAAACTCCAGATACGCTCACCCCATCTTCGTTTTTCACCAACTTTATTCAAAATACGCTGATTAACCCATTCAAAGCTTTTGCCGAAGGCAATGTTTTAGCGGTGGTGGTTTTTGCTCTGTTCATTGGAGTGGCACTGGTTAAAGGCGGCGAAAAATTCCGTACCGTGCGTAAGCTGAGTCAACAGTTCTTTGACATCATGATGTTGATGATTGGTTGGGTGATGAAGCTAGCCCCGCTAGGAATTTTTGCCTTACTCGCCAAGTTGATTGCAACCGAAGATATTTCGGTATTGAGTCGTTTGGCTGAGTTTGCGGCTGTGGTAACAGGTACTACCATTTTTCATGGTCTGGTGGTCTTGCCGCTATTACTGTGGATTTTTGGCAAGATGAATCCGGTGACCTTTTTTAAAGGTACACGTGTGGCATTAATTACTGCTTTTGCCACCAGTTCAAGCTCGGCAACTATGCCTTTATCCCTCAAGTGTGCGCAAGAAAATCTTGGTGTACGTCCGCAAACGGCAGGCTTTGTGATTCCGTTGGGGACGCAGCTCAATATGGATGGTACTGCGCTGTATGAGGCAGCGGCGGCTTTGTTTATTGCCAACTTGATGGGACTAGATTTGACTTTGAGTCAGCAGTTGGTGGTGTGTCTGACGGCGATGATTGCTTCTTTAGGTGCTCCAGGAATTCCGAGTGCAGGTATGGTCACCATGATTATGGTATTGCAGTCTGTTGGACTTCCTGCTGAAGCAATTGCGATTTTATTGCCGATTGATCGCTTGCTGGATACCGTACGTACTGTGGTGAATGTACAAGGTGACATGATGATTAGTGTGGTGGTGGATCGACATACCAAGGATCTGGATGCACCTTTGCCCAATTTATCGAATCCGTCTTAAGTTTTGCCCTAAAATAAAAAAAGCAGCTTAATAGCTGCTTTTTTTATTTTAGGATTTAAGCGACTTTGAGCATGGCACGTTTTGCCGCAGGGGATTGGTCTAAGTAGGCAATGGCATCTTCTGTTTTGGCTTCGTGTACGGGGTCATACCACGGCACTAGATAGCCAAATTGCTGTGAGATGAGCCATAACGGACTTGGCAACACTTGATGATTCCGTTTAGAAGTAGACAGCCACTCACGCCAAATCCAAGGTTTAAACAGACTGGGTTGAATCGACTTAAAGCGGTCATCTTGTTTCATAATATGAGCTGCACCATCGACCCATAAACCCAGCACGGCAGCAATCACCACCAGGCTCAAATAATAACGCGCAATATAACCCCCGCCTAAATGTCGGTACAAATCAAATGCGACGGTACGGTGTTCAATTTCTTCTGCGCCGTGCCATTTGATCAAGTCTAACATCGCAGGGTCAGCGCCCATTTTCTCCCATTCGGTGTTGTCCAGTGTATATTTTCCAAGGACACAGGTCATGTGTTCCACCGTAGCAATAATACCGAGTCGAAATAGATCCCACTGGTGCTCCAGTACTTTGGGTACAGTGAGATCAAGCGGCTTATCGGCCAGTAATTTTCCAAATAAGAAATCCATCAACTCTAGATTACGGGAGACATCAATATTTCTTTGGCTGAGATACTCTTTATTGGCTGAGTTGTGTGCCTGCGCATGCATGGCTTCTTGGCGAATAAAGGCTTGTACATCTTGCTTCAGTTTTTCATCGCTAATTTGCGGTAAGACTTTGTTGTAGAGGCGGCAGAACCAGAACTCACCTGCGGGCAGGATCATATTAATTTCATTGATGAAATAGCTGGCAAAAGGTTGGTTGGGAATCCAATCAATCGGACTGTCTTGCCACTCAAATTTAACTTTGCGGGGCTTAATTGTGTAGGCAATAGAGGAACGAATTTTGTTTTTTTTCAATCGAGACCATAATTTCATATGCTGACCCATTTTTATATGTGTTGAACTTTTTCACGAGCTGAATAAATTCAGTATAAAAAAAAGTCCCCGATTGTGATTAGCAATAGGGGACACAGATACAGCAATAGATGATGCTTTTATAGGTTGGCGTTTAAAACTTAAGCCTCAGACTGTGGTTTGGCCTCAACATCGTCTTCAGCTTCAATATCCATAACGTCTTCAGAATCTTCATCGAATTCTTCTGCATCCAGCTCATCGGCTGTCGCATCTGGAATGCTGCTTAAGTCAAAATGTTGGGCTTGATCTAAAGTAAAATTCAGGCGCCCACCCATCACACTCGCCAGTTCTTCTAGGCCTTGTTTATTGAGAGAAGAGAACAATTGAATTGAGAAATCAAGTTTCATCTTTTTCAATTGGGCTTTCACTTCTTGTAATGCTTTAGAGGCAGGGCCACGGTTGAGTTTATCGGACTTGGTCAGTAGCACATGCACAAACAATTTACGTGAATAAGCCCATTCCAACATCATCACGTCAAAGTGCTGTAGCGGATGACGAATATCCATCAACAACACTAAGCCTTGTAAGCTTTTACGTTGAATTAGATAGTTTTCTAACTCTTTTTGCCACACGATTTTCATCGCTTCAGGCACGGCTGCATAACCATAACCGGGTAAGTCGACGAGACGTTGATCAGGATTACCCAGACTGAAAAAGTTAATCATCTGCGTACGACCCGGTCTTTTCGAGGCACGAGCTAATTGCTTTTGGTTGGTTAAGGCATTGATAGCACTAGACTTACCTGCATTTGAACGACCTGCAAAGGCAATTTCGTAGCCTGTATCTTCCACACACAGGTTGAGCTTCGGGGCACTCATTAAAAACTCGGCTTTACGCAGCCAGTTGAGAGCGCGCACAGCATATTCAGTAACTGCAGAATCTACCTTTTTTTCATAGCTAATTTTTTGCTTTGGGGCAGCAGCAATTTTACTGTTTTTGGATTTTCCTCGGCTGTGGTGCATAACTCAACTTCAATTTATGATCTACAATCAGCCATTATAATGGAAGTCGAGCAGGCAATCGACCTTTGCAGCGTAAAGTCCGTAATCTTGTCTATAAAAGACCTTAATCGGCAAGATTGATCAGATTAATCGGCGAGTGGGTCGTGAACTTATTCTGAGCCTCAGTACCCAGTACATCTGCTAAGGTATATTGGTCTAAGCTGTGATAGAACTGATCCAACGCTTGATCTAAGATCCCTTTGAGTCCGCAATTTGAACGGAGTACGCAAGGTGGGGTGTTGCATTCCACAATGTTCTGATCCGCTTGCAAGACCCGTACAATCTCGCCCAGTCTTAAATCGAGGGTTTCTGGATTGAGTCGAATCCCACCGCCACGACCGCGTGCAGTAATAATCCACTGCTGTTTCGCCATAAAGTGTACGATTTTCATCAAGTGGTTTTCAGACACTTGTAGTGCTTGCGCCAGTTCTGCGATGGTATGCGGCAGCGCTTTCGGCTGCGAAACATACATCAGAATTCGCAAAGCGTAATCGGTAAATTTATTGAGCTGCATGAGGGTACTGATCGTTGATAAGCAAAAAAACAAAGGGCTAGTCTAGCATAACCTGACTAACCCTCTCTATTTTATGCCGATGGCATGGGTTAGTGGTGAACACCACCTGTACCAAATGCTTCACTGTGAATATTTTCGGCAGGAACACCACGGGCAATCAGGGCTTTTTGTTGCTCTGCCATAAATGGCATTGGGCCGCACAAGTAGTAGTCTGCTTGAACAGGTAGAATCGCGCTATCAATGGTACTCAAATCAAGGCGACCCTTCGCATCATAATCTTGACCCAAAACATCGCTTTGATGTGGGAACTCGTATGCAGTAAAGGTGCTTAAACGTGGGTATTTCGCTTTTAAGTCATGAATGTGCTGTTTCATGGCATGCACTTGTTTGCTGCGGCAGGCGTGGACAAACGTCACAGGTTCCGGCATATCTAAAGTCACCAACTGATTCAGCATCGCCACCATTGGCGTGAGGCCGACACCACCACTAATAAAGACATTGCGTTTATTTGGGTCAATCAGGTAGAAGTTACCTGTTGGTGCAGACACTTCAATTTCAGCACCTTCGGCTAAACCATGCAGAGTATTTGACACCCAGCCTCCTGCCAAATCACCTTTTTCATCTTCCCGTTTGACCGAGATACGTAAATAGTCAGCTTGAGGGCTGGTTGAAAGGGTGTATTGGCGAGGTTGTTTTAGACCAAGTTCCTCAACAAATACACGGACTGAAATGTACTGACCTGCTTCATATTTTGGTAAATCACCACCGTCCACAGGGGCAAGATAGAAAGACGTGATTTCATCGCTTTCAACCACTTTTTTCGCGATTTTAAAGTTGCGCCAGCCTAACCAGCTCCCTTTGGTTTGTTGATGTTGCTCATAAATCGCTTTTTCAGTGCTAATGAATAAATCAGCCAATTGACCATACGCTGCAGCCCAAGCATCAATCAATGGATCTTCCATTGAAATACTTAAAACTTCACTAATCGAATGGAGGAGGTTTTCCCCAACAATGTTGTAGTCAGGTGCTTGAATATTCAAGCTGACATGTTTGTGGGCAATCAGCTCAACCACAGGGAGTAATACTGAAGGATCTTCAATGTTTTCTGCATAGGCCAACACAGCACCCGCCAAAGCTTGGGCTTGAGCACCACTGCGTTGATGCCCCATATTAAAGGTTTCTTTTAAATTAGGATTGTTGCCTAACATGCGGTTATAAAAATAACCTGTGAGTGCGACACCATTTTCACGAAGGACAGGAACAGTTGCTTTTACAAGGTCAATTTGCTGCGGAGTCATGTTTGATCTCTCTTGGCTATCATTTATAAGATGTATTTAAAATATACCTTTAAAGATGTAATGTAAATACATCTTTTAAAGAAAAGCTTAATTTTTTTATGGAATATAATAATATCCCATAAATTTTGATTTTTAGATTTAAAAAGTAGATCACTTACGCCCAAACAAAGAGCCGAGTAAACCACGGACGATTTTTTGTCCCGTACTGCCCCCAAGGCTACGTGCGGCGCTTTTGGCAAAAGTTCCTACTGTGTCTTGAATTAGCTTCTCACGCTGTTTTGCTTCACGTTCAGCTTCTTTCTGCTGTTCTTTCGCAATCCGCTCTTGCTCACGTGCTTGTTGCTTCGCTAGTGTTTCAGCTTCTTTGGCCTTCTGTTTCGCTATCGCCTCTTGTTCTTTGGCTTGTTGTTTCTCTCGCTCTATCTGTACAGCTTGTTGTTGGCGTTCAACCACTTTATTTTGTAGAAGTTCAAAAGCACTTTCACGGTCTAGGCTTTTTTCATAAATGCCTGCCACGATACTTTGTGAAATCAATGCTTGACGTTGCTCTGGGCTAATAGGACTGAAAGACGAGTAGGGTGGCATCACCCATGCACGCTCTACGACTTGCGGCGTGCCTTGTTCATCGAGGCAACTAATCAAAGCTTCACCCACAGCTAGCTCGGTGATGGCTTGCTCAACCTTAAATTCAGGGTTGGCACGGAAGGTGTCTGCAGCTGTTTTAACCGCTTTTTGATCTTTCGGGGTAAAAGCACGTAAGGCATGTTGTACGCGATTTCCGAGCTGCCCTAACACGCTTTCAGGCAAATCCAGTGGGTTTTGCGTGACAAAGTAAATACCAACCCCTTTGGAGCGGATCAGGCGCACCACTTGTTCAATTTTTTCTTGCAGCGCTGCACTGGCATTATCAAATAGCAAATGCGCTTCATCAAAGAAGAACACCAGCTTGGGCTTGTCCATATCGCCAACCTCAGGCAGCTGTTCAAACAGTTCAGAGAGCATCCAGAGCAGAAAAGTGGCATAGAGCTTTGGGGTATTCATGAGTTTGTCTGCGGCTAGAATATTGATATAGCCATGACCATTACTGTCGGTTTGAATAAAGTCGAGAATATTTAAGCTGGGTTCCCCGAAGAATTGATCACCGCCTTGATCGGCCAGTGCCAATAAATTCCGTTGAATTGCACCAAGGCTGGCAGGAGATAGGTTGCCATATTCGGCTTTAAACTCTGCGGCATGTTCACTGACATAACCAATCATGGCTTTTAAGTCTTTAAAGTCGATCAGTAACATGCCTTGATCATCTGCAATACGAAATACCGCAGAAAGTACCCCTTCTTGGGTGTCATTCAAATTGAGCATACGTGCCAGCAACAGCGGGCCAATTTCGGTAATCGTGGTACGAATAGGATGACCTTGTTCAGCAAATAAATCCCAAAACACCACGGGGGATGCAGCAAAGGGAATGCTGTCGATGCCTAAACTTTTAATGCGTTCATCAAATTTGGGATTGGATGCACCTGCTTGCGCTAAGCTGGAGACATCACCTTTGGCATCGGCTAAAAATACGGGCACTCCGAGTCTGGAAAAACTTTCAGCCAACACCTTCAGGGTTACAGTTTTACCTGTCCCTGTTGCCCCTGCAATTAAGCCATGACGGTTGGCAAACTTCGAGTGTAGAACAACATCTTGTTGGGTATTCGTGGTTTTCTTAGCAATGATGATCGGGGTGCTCATACTTCTTCCTATTCAATTTTGTTGTGATGGTTATTCAGTTGTTTTAGTGCGTTTTCTATATCTTGAATTAAATCGGCAGGATGTTCTAGTCCTATACAAAAGCGAACCAATAAACCTTGTTGTAAATGTGTATGCTCAAGTGCACGCATGTCTTTGAGGTCATACAGCATCACCAAACTCACAGGACCGCCCCAACTAAAGCCGAGTTTGAAGAGCGACAGGGCATCACAAAACTGACGAATATCCTGTAGATCAAATTCGGGCTTGAAAATGACACTGACTAAACCTGCACTGTGTTGATCGACACAAATGTCTTTCCAATATGAATGACCTGCAGCACTCGAGTCAGCAGGGTGTAAGATCTGCACAAATTCCGGTTGTTGTTTTAGCCATGCTAGGAGTTGCAGCGCACTTTCAGACTGTGCGGCATAACGAATGCGCATTGATGCCAGACTACGTTGGACTTGAGCAACATCATCCCCAGAAACGCTAATGCCTTGAATGGCATGCGTACGAAAGAGTTGATGATGTAAAGCTCGTTCGCGTGTCACGACTGAGCCCATTAAAATGTCTCCGCCACCACTTGGGTACTTGGTCAAAGCATGTACTGTCACATCTACACTTAAGTGCTCATCACTAAAATCAAAAGCATTAAAGGCAAGGCCTGCGCCCCACGTGTTGTCTAAAGCAGTGAGTACATGATGCGTTTGTGCCTTTTTCACCAGTCCGACCAAATCTGGAAACTCCAGTGTGACCGACCCTGCGGCTTCTAGCCAAATCAGTTTTGCTTTTTCCGTCGGTTGGAAAGAGGACACATCAATAGGGTTATAAACACGAACACCAATGCCATAGCGTTTTTCTAGATTACGAAGATGCTCCATGTTTGGCCCGTAAATATTATCTGCTACCCAAACTTCATCACCATGACTTAAAAAACATGAGTTCACTAGGTTGATGGCAGATAAACCACTTGGTGTCAATAAGCAGTAAGTTCCACCCTCAATTTGTGCAATGTTATCGCCCAATGTAAAGGTGGTGGGGGTGCCATGGGTACCATAACTATAGTCATAGTCATCGGTCCAATGGCGATTAAACAGTGCATTGGTATCTTTAAAAATAATCGTCGATGCACGATACAGGGGAGGTTGGATTGTTGAAATGTACTGAGGCGCTTGTCTTGGTGCATGAACCAAGGCAGTTTGCGGATTTTTTTTCACGAATCGACTCTTCATAAAGCGCTAAATTGTTTTAGCTTAAGAGAAAGTTTCTAAATAGGCGAGAAAATTGAACAAATGTGAATAAAGGTAAGCAAAATAAAAAGTTGGCTTCAATTTTGCTAAATCATCTATAAGGATAGTAAAAAGAAGGCATAAGCGCATGACGTCGCATTTAAAAGTACATTATTTTCAGCATATTGCTGGTGAAGGGTTCGGCAGTTGCTATACATATTTAAAACAACAAGGTGCAGTGATCAGTGCAACCGAGTTTTTTGCTTTACCTATAGATCAAGCCTTAGAGATAGAAGCTTTACCGAGTGTTGAGGATGTTGACTTACTCATCATTATGGGGGGCACCATGAGTGTGAATGATGAAGCGAATTTTCCATGGTTAAAGATTGAGAAGCGTTGGTTAAGGCGTTACTTGGCCGCAGGAAAACCTGCGATTGGTTTATGCTTGGGTGGGCAACTGATTGCCAATGCACTTGGAGCTGCGGTCAGTCGCAATGAACAACAGGAGTTGGGTTGGGCGACAGTACGCAAAATCCAGCACGTCCCAACAGAATGCTTTGAGTTACCTGAACAGTTTAATGTGATGCAATGGCATAGCGAGACCTTTGAAATTCCAAAAGGTGCTGTACATTTGGCTGAAAATACAGTCTGTCGCAATCAAATGTACCAAATTGGAAAGAATGTATTGGGTTTTCAATTTCACCCAGAGATCGTGCCAGAAACCTTGGCACTCTTTTTAGAAAATGATGACGAGCTGAATAAGTTTTCGGGGCAATACGTGGCAACTGAAACCGAATTGAAAAAATCACCTAAATTAAATTTTATTGAGGGAAATCAAATTCTTAATAGTGCAATTGATTATGTGTTGCGGCAAACAATCTATTGATGCTTTTTTAAGCTACTGATAATCCAAACAAATTGAATATATTGTAAAAAATCAAAAATGGATTTGCTTATGCATTAAACAATGGCTATAATGAGCGACCCTTTAATGAAAGGGGGTTAACTGCGAATAAAGTAGTTAACATCGTGACAGTCGTGGCATCGATCATGACCTTAGTGATATTTCACTGCTCTTGACACTTACCTTTTAGTGGGGTGAGATGCGTCAGGAGTGATTCTTTATATATTTGGCTTGGAGTTTACTGGTATGTCTAACCAGAGAATTCGTATCCGTTTGAAGTCTTTTGATCACCGTTTAATTGATCAATCAGCTCAAGAAATCGTAGAAACAGCAAAACGTACTGGCGCACAAGTTTGTGGTCCAATTCCAATGCCTACACGCATTGAGCGTTTTAACGTTTTAACATCACCACACGTTAACAAAGATGCGCGTGACCAATACGAGATCCGCACTTATAAACGTTTGATCGACATCGTTCAACCTACAGACAAAACTGTAGATGCATTGATGAAGTTAGATCTTGCAGCTGGTGTTGATGTTCAGATCGCATTGGGTTAAGGCTTTCGGGTTAATTAACGCTCTAAGTTAATTAGGCCGCTTTTTTAGAGGTTTATGCACATGGCTATTGGTTTAGTCGGTCGCAAGTGCGGTATGACACGTATCTTTACAGATGCTGGTGTTTCTGTGCCTGTTACAGTGATTGAGGTTGATCCTAACCGCATCACTCAAATCAAAACGCTTGAAACTGATGGTTATCAAGCGATTCAAATCACTACTGGTGAACGTCGCGAATCTCGCGTAACTAACGCTCAGAAAGGTCACTTCGCGAAAGCGGGTGTTGCTGCTGGTCGTCTAGTTCAAGAATTCCGTGCAACAGAAGCTGATCTTGAAGGTCGTGAAGTTGGTGGAACTATCGGTGTAGACATGTTCACAGTTGGTCAAGTTGTTGACGTAACTGGTCAGTCGAAAGGTAAAGGTTTCCAAGGTGGTGTTAAGCGTTGGAACTTCCGTACGCAAGATGCTACTCACGGTAACTCACTTTCTCACCGTGTTCTGGGTTCTACAGGTCAAAACCAGACTCCTGGTCGCGTGTTCAAAGGCAAAAAAATGGCTGGCCATTTAGGTGCTGAGCGCGTAACTGTACAGGGTCTAGAAATTGTATCTATCGACGCAGAACGTTCAGTTTTAGTAGTGAAAGGTGCAATTCCTGGTGCTACTGGTGGTGACGTAACTGTTCGTCCTACGATCAAGGCCTGAGGGGAAATAACGTGAATTTAAATACTGTTTCCGGCTCTGCTGTTGAATTATCAGAAGTTGCGTTCGGTCGTGAATTCAATGAAGCTCTTGTACACCAGGTTGTTACAGCTTATTTAGCTGGTGGCCGTCAAGGTTCAAAAGCTCAGAAATCACGTGCAGACGTTTCTGGCGGTGGCAAAAAGCCATTCCGTCAAAAAGGTACTGGTCGCGCTCGTGCTGGTTCTATTCGTAGCCCAATCTGGGTAGGTGGTGGTAAGACTTTTGCTGCACGCCCACAAGATTGGTCTCAAAAAGTTAACCGCAAAATGTATCGCGGTGCAATGCAATGTATCTTAGCTGAACTTGTTCGCCAAGATCGTCTTGTATTGGTTGAAGAGTTTGCTGTTGCTGCTCCAAAAACTAAAGAGTTGCTTGCAAAACTTAACGACTTGAATGCTACTCGTGCATTGATCGTTACAGAATCTGTAGATGAGAATCTATACCTTGCAGCGCGCAACATTCCACACGTTGATGTGGTTGATGCTGCTGCTATCGATCCTGTTAGCTTGATTGCGTTCGATAAAGTTGTTATGTCTGTAGCTGCTGCTAAGAAAATTGAGGTAGAACTCGGATGAACAACGAACGTATCTATCAAGTCCTACAAGGACCTGTATTCTCAGAAAAAGCACAAGTTTTAGGCGAAACTGCTGGTGTTCAAGTTTTCAAAGTTGCACTTGATGCAAACAAGCTTGAAATCAAAAAAGCTGTTGAGCAATTGTTTGGTGTTCAAGTTGTTAAGGTTAACACAACGATCACTAAAGGTAAGACTAAACGCTTTGGTAAAACATTAGGACGTCGTTCTGATGTTAAAAAAGCATACGTCACCCTGAAAGCTGGCCAAGATGTTGAAATGGCTGACTTGGGCGATACCGCTGAAAGCACAGCGGAATAAGGACGAGAATTATGCCAATTCAAAAATGTAAGCCAACGTCTCCTGGACGTCGCTTTGTAGAGAAAGTCGTTCACGACCATCTTCACAAAGGTGCGCCTTATGCTCCGTTGGTTGAAGCTAAAAAACGTACTGGTGGTCGTAATAACAACGGTCACATCACGACTCGTCACGTTGGTGGCGGTCACAAGCAGCACTACCGTCTAGTTGACTTTAAACGTAACAAAGATGGTATTCCTGCAACTGTAGAGCGTATTGAATACGATCCTAACCGTACAGCACACATTGCACTAGTATTGTATGCTGATGGTGAGCGTCGCTACATCATCGCGCCTAAAGGCCTTCGCGCTGGCGATAAAGTTCAATCTGGTAACGATGCTCCAATTCGTCCAGGTAACTGTTTACCGCTTCGCAACATGCCTATCGGTTCTACTCTTCACAACATCGAACTTAAAATCGGTAAAGGCGCGCAATTAGCTCGTTCTGCTGGTACTTCAGTTCAGTTGTTGGGTCGTGACGGTTCTTACGCTATCGTTCGTTTACGTTCTGGTGAAATGCGTAAAATTCACGTTGAGTGCCGTGCAGTTCTTGGTGAAGTTTCTAACCAAGAAAGCAACCTTCGTTCACTTGGTAAAGCAGGTGCAGCACGCTGGCGTGGCGTTCGTCCTACCGTTCGTGGTATGGCGATGAACCCAGTAGATCACCCGCACGGTGGTGGTGAAGGTCGTAGCAAAGGTATTCAACCTGTAAGCCCATGGGGTCAAAAAGCTAAAGGGTACAAGACACGTACCAATAAGCGTACGACTAAGATGATTATTCGCGACCGTCGCGTTAAGTAACAAGTAAAGGAATCTGACAATGCCTCGTTCTCTGAAAAAAGGCCCATTCGTCGATGCGCACTTGTTCGCTAAGGTTGAAGCGGCTATCGCGGCTAATAACCGTAAGCCGATCAAAACTTGGTCGCGTCGTTCGATGATCCTCCCAGATTTTGTTGGTTTAACAATTTCTGTACATAATGGCCGTAACCATGTTCCAGTGATCGTATCTGAACATATGGTTGGTCACAAACTTGGTGAATTCGCGCCAACTCGTACCTATCGTGGTCACGGTGTTGACAAGAAATCTAAACGTTAAGGTGCTATGATGGAAGTTACTGCTAAATTACGCGGTGCCGCTATCTCGGCACAAAAAACTCGTTTGGTTGCAGACCTAATCCGTGGCAAATCTGTTGCTCACGCGCTTAATATTCTCAACTTCAGCAACAAAAAAGCTGCAGTTTTGGTTAAAAAAGCATTGGAATCTGCAATTGCAAACGCTGAACACAATAACAGTTTAGATGTAGACGACCTTAAGGTTACTACGATTTACGTTGATGAAGGCACTAGCCTTAAGCGTATTATGCCACGTGCTAAAGGCCGTGCAGATCGTATTACTAAGCGTACTTGTCACATTACCGTTAAGGTAGGGGTTTGATATGGGTCAGAAGGTTCATCCAATCGGTATCCGCCTTGGTGTTGTAAAACGTCATAACGCCAACTGGTATGCGAGTCCGAAACAATACGCTGAATACTTGCTTAAAGATCTTCAAGTTCGTGAGTTTTTAACTAAAAAACTTAAGAATGCAATGATCAGCAATATTCTTATCGAACGTCCTACGGGCGCTGCTAAAGTAACTATTAGCACTGCACGTCCTGGTATCGTTATCGGTAAAAAAGGCGAAGACATTGAGAAATTACAGCGTGAACTTACTCAAATTATGGGTATTCCAGCGCAAGTAAGCATCAATGAAATCGATCGCCCAGACTTAGACGCTCGTTTAGTTGCTGAAGCTATCGCTTCTCAATTAGAAAAACGTGTAATGTTCCGTCGTGCTATGAAGCGTGCGGTTCAAAACACAATGCGTGCTGGTGCTAAAGGTATCAAAGTTGAAGTATCAGGCCGTTTAGGTGGTGCTGAGATTGCTCGTACTGAGTGGTATCGTGAAGGTCGCGTACCTTTGCATACACTTCGTGCAGACATCGATTATTCAACTATGCGTGCTGAAACGACTTACGGTACGATTGGTGTTAAAGTTTGGATCTTCCGTGGTGAGATCTTGGGTGGCATGAAACAAGTCATGAACCCAGCTCCAGCTGAAGAACGTCCAGCTAAACGCGGTCGTGGTCGTGGTGAAGGTCAAGAGCGTCGTGGTCGTCGCAATGATCGTTCTGCTGAAAAAGGAGAATAATCCATGTTACAACCTAAACGTACTAAATTCCGTAAAGTGCAGAAAGGCCGTAACACTGGTCTAGCTCACCGCGGTAGCTCGGTATCTTTTGGTACAATCGCACTTAAATCTGTTGAGCGTGGTCAAATGACTGCTCGTCAAATTGAAGCAGCGCGTCGTACAATCAGCCGTCGTATTAAACGTGGTGGTAAGATCTTTATCCGTGTTTTCCCAGACAAGCCAATTACTTCTAAGCCTCTTGAAGTGCGTATGGGTAAAGGTAAAGGTTCTGTGGAATACTGGGTTTGTCAAATTAAACCAGGTAAAGTCTTGTACGAAATTGATGGTGTTAACGAAGAATTGGCTCGCGAAGCGTTTACGCTTGCAGCTGCTAAGCTTCCGTTTAAAACCACTATCGTGACTCGGACGGTAATGTAATGAAAACTAAAGATCTACGTGAAAAGTCGGTAGAAGAGTTGACAGCTTTGCTTGATGAGCAACAGCTTAACCAATTCCGTCTTCGTATGGCAAAAGCAACTGGTCAATTGGGTAAATCGCACGAAGTTGCACTTACTCGTAAGACAATTGCTCGTATTAAGACACTCCTTACCGAAAAACAGGGGAACGGACAATGAGTGAACAAACAGTTCGCACGTTAACCGGCAAAGTAGTAAGCGACAAAATGGACAAGTCTATTGTTGTACTTATCGAACGCCGCGTTCAACACCCGTTGTATGGCAAATCAATCCGCCGTTCAACTAAATTACATGCTCACGATGAGAACAACACAGCTAAAACTGGCGACGTTGTGACTATCAAAGAAAGCCGCCCAATTTCTAAAACTAAGTCTTGGACTCTAGTTGAAGTTGTTGAAGCTGCTGCTGAGTAATTAGACGTATCTGTTGCATCATCGGTTAATTTCGAGTACTCTTTGAGCCTTTCGAAATTGTGACCGGTGATGCTCGGTTTTGGAGTAGGGCAATGATTCAAACCGAAAGTATGCTAGACGTAGCAGACAATAGTGGTGCTCGCCGCGTACAATGTATTAAAGTACTTGGTGGTTCACACCGTCGTTATGCTTCTGTTGGCGACATTATTAAAGTTACTGTAAAAGAAGCTATTCCACGCGCACGTGTTAAAAAAGGTGACGTGATGAATGCTGTTGTAGTTCGTACAAAATTCGGTATCCGTCGTCCAGACGGTTCAGTGATTCGTTTCGACGATAACGCTGCTGTTATTTTGAACAACAACAAAGCGCCGATTGCAACTCGTATTTTCGGACCAGTGACTCGTGAACTTCGTACTGAACAGTTCATGAAAATTATTTCACTGGCTCCTGAAGTTCTATAAGAGGCAATCATGGCTAAGATTAAAAAAGGCGATCAAGTTATTGTGATCGCAGGTAAAGAAAAAGGCAAACAGGGTACTGTTCTGTCTGTTTCAAATGACCGTGTTATGGTTGAAGGCCTTAACTTGGTTAAGAAGCATCAAAAGCCGAACCGTGCAACAGGTGCTGAAGGCGCTGTAGTTACACAAGAAGCTTCGCTTCATATCTCTAACGTGGCAATTTTTAATGCTACAACCCAAAAGGCTGACCGTGTTGGTTACCAAGTGACTGAAGGCGTGAAAACTCGCGTTTACAAGTCAAATGGTGAATCAGTGGCGGTAGCGAAGTAATAGGTTGAAAAGGCAATGGCCAGACTTAAAACGCGTTACAACGACGAACTTAAGGCTCAATTACAAGAGACTTTAGCCGTTAAAAATGTGATGGATATTCCTCGCATTACTAAAATCACGATCAACATGGGTGTTGGCGCAGCTGCTGCTGACAAAAAACTCCTTGATGGTGCTCTTGCTGATATGCAAGCTATCGCTGGTCAAAAACCAGTTCTTACGTTAGCTCGCAAATCAATCGCTGGTTTCAAAATCCGTGATGGTTGGCCGATTGGTTGTAAAGTTACTTTACGCGGCGAACGTATGTACGAATTCTTAGACCGTCTAATCTCGATTGCGATCCCTCGTATCCGTGACTTCCGTGGTTTCTCTGCGAAATCATTTGACGGTCGCGGCAACTACTCAATGGGTCTTAAGGAACAAATCATGTTCCCTGAAATCGATTTTGATAAGATTGATCGTATTCGTGGTATGGATATTACCATCACTACGACTGCTCGCACCGATGACGAAGGCCGTGCGCTTATGCGTGCATTCGGCTTCCCGTTCAAATAAGAGGTCGATATGGCTAAGAAAAGTATGATTAATCGCGAATTGAAACGCGAAGCTACTGTTGCTAAATACGCTGCAAAACGTGCTGAATTAAAAGCTGTTATTGCAAACGTAAATGCTAGCGACGAAGAGCGTTTCGAAGCGATGATGAAATTCCAAGCATTACCACGTAATGCGTCTCCAGTACGTTTACGTAACCGTTGTGGTTTAACTGGTCGTCCTCATGGTTACTTCCGTAAGTTCGGTTTAAGCCGTAACAAATTACGCGATACAGTAATGCAAGGTGATGTACCGGGCGTTGTTAAGGCAAGCTGGTAAGGAGCGCTATAGATGAGTATGCAAGATACCGTTGCCGACATGTTAACTCGTGTTCGTAACGCGCAAATGGCAAAGAAACAAACCGTTTCTATGCCTAACTCTAAGTTGAAGGTTGCTATTGCAAACGTTCTTCAACAAGAAGGTTACATTTCAAACGTAGAAGTTGCTGATGCTGAAGGCAAAGCAACTCTTACTTTGACTTTAAAGTATTTCGAAGGCAAACCAGTTATCGAAACTGTGAAACGCGTAAGCCGTCCAGGTCTACGTCAGTATCGCGGTAAAGATGCACTTCCGAGCGTTAAGCAAGGTTTAGGTATTGCAATTGTTTCTACAAGCAAAGGCATCATGACTGATCGCGCTGCACGTGCTGCAGGTATCGGTGGTGAAGTTATTGCTTTTGTTTCTTAATAGGTGATTCCTCATGTCTCGTGTGGCTAAAGCCCCAGTAACTGTACCTAACGGTGTAACAGTTACTCAGAACGGCCGGCAGGTCGAAGTGAAAGGTAGCAAAGGTACTTTGTCTTTCACCCTGCATGCGCTGGTCGAGCTTAAACAGGAAGACGGTATTTTAGCGATTGCTCCAAAAGCTGAGTCGAAAGACGCTTGGATGCAAGCTGGTACTGCTCGCGCTGTGCTTAACAACCTTGTAAAAGGTGTGAGCGAAGGCTTCGAACGTAAGTTACAACTTATCGGTGTTGGTTATAAAGCTGCGGTTAAAGGTAACATTGTTAACCTTAACCTTGGTTTCTCTCACCCGATCGACTATACGCTTCCTGAAGGTGTAACTGCTGAAACTCCTACAGCAACTGAAATTGTTCTTAAATCTGCTGATAAAGCACGTTTAGGTCAGGTTGCTGCAGATATCCGTGGTTACCGTCCACCAGAGCCTTATAAAGGTAAAGGTGTTCGTTATTCTGACGAAGTTGTACTTCGTAAAGAAGCTAAGAAGAAATAAGGCGCGAGGTTCTTATGAACGAAAAGAAACAATCCCGTTTGCGTCGTGCGAAAAGCACACGCTTGCACATCCGTGCGTTGGGTGCGACTCGTTTGTGTGTAAACCGCACTCCGCGTCACATCTACGCTCAAGTTATTTCAGCAGATGGTGGCAAAGTTTTAGCGCAAGCTTCAACTTTAGATGCTACTTTACGTGCTGGTACAACTGGTAACGTTGAAGCAGCTACTAAAGTAGGTGCTTTAATCGCAGAACGCGCTAAAGCAGCTGGTGTTACTAAAGTTGCATTTGACCGTTCTGGTTTCAAATATCATGGTCGTATCAAAGCCTTGGCTGATGCTGCTCGTGAAAACGGCTTGGAGTTCTAATCATGGCTAAAGTTGAACAAAACGAAGGTCTTGTTGAAAAGCTGGTTGCCGTTGATCGTGTAGCCAAAGTTGTTAAGGGTGGTCGTATCTTCTCTTTCACAGCATTGACTGTGGTTGGTGATGGTAATGGTCGTGTAGGTTTTGGTCGTGGTAAAGCACGTGAAGTTCCAGCTGCTATTTCTAAAGCACTTGAAGCTGCTCGTCGCAACATGATTACTGTTGACCTTGTTAACGGTACTGTACAGCACCCTATTAACGCGCGTCACGGTGCAAGCCGTGTTTACATGCAGCCTGCTTCTGAAGGTACTGGTGTAATCGCTGGTGGTGCTATGCGTGCAGTTTTAGAAGCTGTAGGCGTACGTAACGTATTAACAAAATGTTATGGTTCTACTAACGCTGCAAACGTAGTAAACGCGACTTTTAACGGTCTGCGTGATATGACTTCTCCTGAGAAGGTTGCTGCGAAACGTGGTCTTACAGTAGAACAAATTCAAGGGTAATCAATCATGAAAACGATTAAAGTTACCCAGACTAAATCTTCTGCGCATCGCTTGAAAAATCACAAGCTTAGCCTACAAGGTTTAGGTCTGCGTCGTATTGGTCATACTGTAGAAGTGCAAGATACGCCTTCTAACCGTGGTATGATCAACCAAGTCTACTATATGGTTAGTGTAGAGGAATAAGCCATGACTCTGCGTTTAAATGAGCTTGCACCTGCTGAAGGTGCAAAACGTGAAAATCGTCGTCTAGGCCGTGGTATCGGTTCTGGCGTTGGTAAGACTGGTGGCCGTGGTGTCAAAGGTCAGAATTCACGTAAGAGCGGTGGTACTCGTCCAGGCTTTGAAGGCGGTCAAACTGCGTTATATCGTCGTTTACCTAAATTCGGTTTCACTAGCCAAATCGCTTTGAAAACTGCTGAAGTACGTTTATCTGAGCTTACTAAAGTGGAAGGCGACATCGTTAGCCTAGAAACTTTAAAAGCTGCAAACGTTGTACGTAAAGATATGTTACGTGCTCGTATCGTACTTTCTGGTGAAATTACTCGTGCATTCACTGTTCAAGGTGTTGCTGTGACTAAAGGCGCTAAAGCTGCTGTTGAAGCTGCTGGCGGTAAAGTCGAGGAGTAATCGCTAGTGTCTATGTCTCCTAGTTCTTCAGGTCATGTCAATATGATGAAAGGCCAGCCATTTCATGTGAAATACCGTGAAATTATTCGCCGCATGATGTTTCTCATCGGTGCATTATTGGTTTTTCGACTAGGAGCACATATTCCAGTACCAGGCATTAATAATGCCGCACTTGAAAATCTTTTTAATGCAAACCAAGGCACGATCCTTGGTTTGTTTAACATGTTTTCAGGTGGTGCATTAGAGCGTATGTCCATTCTTGCTCTTGGGATTATGCCGTACATTTCTGCATCGATTATCGTGCAGTTAATGTCTACAGTTATTCCTTCGCTGGAAGCTTTAAAGAAAGAAGGCGAACAAGGCAAGCGTAAGATTAATCAATATACGCGACAGGGTACATTGTTCCTTGCACTCGTGCAGGCAATTGGGATGTGTGCTGGTCTGATCAGTCAAGGGATTACCTTAACTGCAGGTCTGGCTTTCTACGTACCAGCTGTAACCTCTTTGGTTGCAGGTACAATGTTCTTGATGTGGTTAGGTGAGCAAATTACCGAACGTGGGGTGGGTAATGGTATTTCCATGATCATCTTCGCCGGTATTGTTGCAGGTTTGCCGAATTTAATTCTGCAATCAATATCATCAGTAGATAATGGTCAAACCAGTCTAATCGGCTTGGTAATTTTTGGCGTGTTGTCACTGGCTGTATTAGCTGCAATTGTGTTTATTGAGAAGGCGCAACGTCGTATTCCAGTAAACTATGCTCAAAAACAACAAGGACGTCGTGTATTTACTGCACAACAGTCGCATTTGCCATTAAAAATTAATATGGCGGGTGTGATCCCAGCGATTTTCGCAAGTTCATTGCTTTTGTTCCCTGCGAGCTTAGGGCAATGGGTGGGTAGTGCAGATCCGAATGCGGGTATTATCAAACGTAGTTTGCAAGATTTGGCATTAGTGCTTTCGCCTGGTCAGCCGTTGTATTTGGTGCTCTTTGGTGCGTTAATTATCTTTTTCTGTTACTTTTATACAGCGCTTGTATTTAGCCCGAAAGAAGTATCGGAAAACTTGAAACGCAGCGGGGCTTATGTACCTGGTATTCGTCCAGGTGAGCAAACTGCTCGTTACTTAGATCATATTCTTAACCGTTTGACATTTATTGGCGCGATTTATATCACCATCATTTGCTTAATGCCGATGATTTTACAAAGCTCATTTGGTATTCCATTCTCTTTAGGTGGGACATCTTTGCTTATTGTTGTGGTGGTAGTGATGGACTTTATGGCTCAGCTGCAAGCACATCTCACCTCGCATCAGTACGATAATCAAACGTTAATGAGAAAAACGACTGCTCATCCTAAGGGATAAGCGCACTTGAGGTTTCATCATGAAAGTACAAGCTTCTGTAAAGAAAATTTGTGGTAGCTGTAAAGTTATCCGTCGTAATGGGGTTATTCGCGTAATTTGTAGCGCAGAACCTCGTCATAAGCAGCGTCAAGGTTAATCTGATCAAGACCTGTTGATTTCAGTAGGCTAATTAGGTTATTATCCGCCCCTCAAGATTTTTGTGGGGCGGTTGATTGTCTTAACTGCCTTTTTGGAGAAAATTGAATGGCTCGTATTGCCGGTGTAAACATTCCGGATAACAAGCATGCTGTTATCTCTCTAACGTACATCTTTGGTGTAGGTCGCCACACTGCTAAGAATATCTTGGCTGCTGTTGGTATCGCGCCGACTACAAAGATCCGTGAATTAGATGACGCTCAGCTTGATGCGATTCGTGCAGAAGTTGCTAAGGTTCCAACCGAAGGTGATTTACGTCGCGAAATTTCCATGAACATTAAACGTTTAATGGATTTAGGCTGCTACCGCGGTCTTCGTCATCGTCGCAGCTTGCCTGTCCGTGGACAACGCACCAAAACTAACGCACGTACCCGTAAAGGTCCGCGCAAACCTATTAAGAAATAAGATTTCTGGAAGCTAAAAGATGGCTAAAGATACTCGCACACGCAAGAAGGTCACTCGTACCGTCTCTGAAGGTGTTGCACACATTCACGCTTCTTTTAATAACACCATTGTGACTATTACCGATCGTCAAGGTAATGCACTGGCTTGGGCTACCTCTGGTGGACAAGGCTTCCGTGGATCACGTAAATCAACTCCGTTTGCTGCTCAGGTAGCTGCTGAAGTTGCTGGTAAAGCTGCTTTAGACTACGGTTTGAAAAACTTGGACGTCCTTGTAAAAGGTCCTGGTCCTGGTCGTGAATCTGCGGTTCGTGCTTTAGGTGCAGTGGGTTATAAAATTAACAGCATTACCGATGTGACGCCAATCCCGCACAACGGTTGCCGTCCACCTAAAAAACGTCGCGTGTAAGGAGAAACATTCATGGCTCGTTATATTGGTCCAAAATGCAAACTCTCTCGCCGCGAAGGGACAGACCTGCAATTAAAATCTGGCGTTAAACCATTTGACGTCAAAACTAAAAAAGCTGCTAAAGCTCCTGGCCAACATGGCGGAGCGCGTGGTGGCAAACAATCTGAGTACTCACTACAATTACGTGAAAAACAAAAAGTACGTCGTATGTACGGTGTTTTAGAGCGTCAATTTAGTAATTACTATAAAGAAGCTGCTCGTGTGAAAGGCGCAACTGGTGAAAACTTGTTGAAACTGCTTGAAAGCCGTCTTGATAACGTCGTTTATCGCATGGGTTTTGGTTCTACACGTGCAGAAGCTCGTCAGCTTGTATCTCACCGCTCGATCACTTTGAATGGCCGTCGTGTTAACATCGCGTCTATCCAAGTTAAAGCTGGTGATGTAATTGCTGTGCATGAAGGTGCTAAACAACAATTGCGTATCAAAAACGCAGTTGAATTAGCTGCACAACGTGGTATTCCTTCTTGGATGGAAATTGACCATTCTAAGTTGGAAGGTACGTTTAAAGCTGCACCAGATCGTTCAGATTTACCTGCTGAAATCAACGAAAGCTTGATTGTAGAATTGTATTCTAAATAATCCTTGAGGTAGCAATATGACGCGTACTGCAAATGAGTTTCTAACTCCGCAAGCGATCAAGGTCGAAGCGGTTAGCGGGACCTCGGCAAAAGTTATTCTAGAACCCTTAGAGCGTGGCTTTGGTCATACTCTGGGCAATGCTTTACGTCGCATCCTTCTTTCTTCTTTGCCTGGCGCTGCTGTGGTTGAAGTTGAGATTGAAGGTGTCGAGCACGAGTACAGTACTTTGGAAGGCTTGCAGCAGGACATCGTCGAGCTCTTGCTGAACCTAAAAGGATTGTCTATTAAGCTGTTCGATCAAAATGAAGCTTATTTGACATTAGAGAAACAAGGTCCTGGCGACGTAACTGCCGCTGACCTTCGTTTACCTCATAATGTTGAAGTGGTTAACCCTGAACATTTGATCGGTACTTTAAGTGCTTCAGGCTCATTAAAAATGCGCTTGAAAGTTTCTCAAGGTCGTGGTTATGAAACTTCTGACTCGCGTTTCCCAGAAGGCGAAACTCGCCCTGTAGGTCGCTTACAGTTAGATGCTTCTTATAGCCCAATCAAACGTGTGTCTTACACAGTGGAAAACGCTCGTGTAGAACAACGTACAGACCTTGATAAATTGGTCATTGATCTTGAGACCAACGGTACAGTTGATCCTGAAGAAGCGATCCGCAAAGCGGCAACAATCTTGCAACAACAAATTGCAATTTTTGTTGACCTTCAGAAAGATCAAGCTCCTGTTGCTCAAGAACCTCGTGAAGAAGTTGATCCGATTTTGCTTCGTCCAGTAGATGATCTAGAGCTTACTGTTCGTTCTGCTAACTGTTTGAAAGCAGAAAACATTTACTACATTGGTGATCTTGTACAGCGCACTGAGGTTGAGTTACTCAAAACTCCTAACCTTGGTAAAAAATCGCTTACTGAGATCAAAGATGTTCTGGCTTCAAAAGGCTTACAACTCGGCATGCGTTTAGAGAACTGGCCACCAGCTAGTCTCCGTATGGACGATCGTTTCGCCTATCGTAGCCGTTAATTAAGTAGGACTATCACCATGCGTCATCGTAATAGTGGTGTGAAATTAGGCCGTACAAGCAGCCATCGTAAAGCGATGTTTCAAAACATGGCTAACTCTTTGTTTGAGCACGAGTTGATCAAAACAACTGTGCCTAAAGCAAAAGAGTTACGTCGTGTAGCTGAGCCTTTAATCACTTTAGCTAAAAACGATACTGTTGCAAACCGTCGCTTAGCGTTTGCTCGTACTCGTTCAGCAGCAACTGTTGGTAAATTATTTACCGTTCTTGGCCCTCGTTACAAAGAACGTAACGGCGGTTATCTACGTGTTCTTAAAGCGGGCTTCCGTGCAGGTGATGCTGCGCCGATGGCTTACGTTGAACTAGTAGATCGCGAAGTTAAATAATTTCGTAGAACTATTCAGTTGTTCTTAGAAAAAGACCAGTGTTTCACTGGTCTTTTTTTATGGTTTTTTGTTCGACAATCTTTGTATTTTGGCCTGTAGTGACATATTTTACGAAATATCTGCTTAAACTTGACATTGTGTATTGTCAGTTTTATGGTTTAATAAGAACAGAATATAAGACAGGATAAAAACAACATGGATAAGCACGTCGATCTGCTCATTGTAGGTGCTGGTATTTCAGGCATTGGCCTTGCGGCACATTTAACCAAGCATTGTCCACAACGTTCGTTTGAAATTATTGAACGTCGTGACAGCTTTGGTGGAACATGGGATTTGTTTAAATACCCAGGTATTCGTTCTGATTCAGATATGTCGACCTTTGGTTTTAATTTTAAACCGTGGCAACAAGCCAGCGTTTTGGCAGATGGTTCTTCAATTAAGGGCTATTTGGCGGAAGTCATTGATGAACAGAAACTCAAAGAAAAAATTCATTTTAAGCATCGCGTACTCAGCGCCAATTATGATTCTGCTCAGAAAAAGTGGCAGATAGTGATTGAGAATGCAAAAGGCAAAAAAGAAAACTGGATTGCAAATTTTGTGTTTGGCTGTACAGGCTATTATAACTACGACCAAGGCTACCAACCTGATTTTCCAAATAAAGAAGTATTTAAAGGCGAGTTTGTAAATCCACAGTTTTGGCCTGAAAAATTAGATTATACAGGTAAAAAAGTCGTCATTATTGGCAGTGGTGCGACAGCGATCACGCTGGTGCCAGCAATGGCCAAAGGTGGGGCGGCGCATGTCACCATGTTACAACGCTCTCCAACCTATATTGCTTCGGTACCATCGATCGATTTTGTATATGACAAAATGCGTAAAGTATTGCCTGAAGATGTGGCTTATAAACTGACTCGTGCGCGTAATATTGGGATGCAACGCGGGATTTATGCACTCGCGCAGAAACAACCGAAGTTACTCCGTCGACTGCTGCTACAGTCGATTAAGATGCAGCTCAAAGGTAAAGTGGACATGAAGCACTTCACCCCAGAATATAATCCTTGGGATCAACGATTATGTGTGGTGCCAGACGGTGATTTATTTAAAATTCTTCGTTCAGGCCAAGCCAGTGTTGAAACAGATCAGATTGAGCGTTTTACTGAAACGGGTCTTCAATTAAAGTCTGGTCAGCATTTAGAGGCAGATATTGTCGTCTCAGCCACTGGTCTAGAAATTCAAATCTTGGGTGGTATACAAGCAACTATTGATGGCAAACCGTTAGATACCTCTAAACATATGTTGTATCAGGGCGTGATGGTGAGTGATGTACCGAATATGGCGATGATTATTGGCTATATTAATGCGTCATGGACCTTGAAGGTGGATATTGCAGCTGAATTTATTTGCCGCTTACTCAACTATATGGATCAAAAGCAGTGGGCAGAAGTGATTCCTCAGGGTGATGCGACAGAGCTCATGGATGATACGGTCATGGGCAGTTTAAGCTCAGGTTATATTGCACGTGCTGCCAATGTGATGCCAAAACAGGGTAAACATGCGCCATGGAAAGTGAGCAATAATTATCTTGCGGATCGGAAGACATTGAAAAGTGCTTCTTTTGAGGATGGAGTACTGAAATTTGCTAAACGTGATGCAGCATTGAACCAGAAGCCTAAACTGGTGTCTTAAGCTGAGTAGTTGATTTTAAAAGGAGCGTAATGCTCCTTTTTTTAAGGAAATGACTTTAGGGTGTTCTGTTTTTACTTTCTTAAACTGTTGGACTGTTGGATGATTTTAAAAACTTAAAAGATAAAGAATAGGGAATATTTTGAATATCTTAGAACAAAGTTACCAAGTCCCATTTGCATCAAATATGATTCATGCCAAAAAATGGCACACTGATGCAGCAGATCATGCTTTAGCCCCGATTATTTTAATGCACGATTCATTAGGTTGTGTGGCTTTGTGGCGGGATTTTCCTGCTCAACTGGCACAAGCGACCGCGCGAGTGGTCTATGCCTATGATCGCTTAGGTTTTGGTTTATCCGATGCGAGTAAGCAGCCACTGGCATATAGTTTCGTTATCACTGAAGCAGAACAGACCTTTAAAGCTGTATTGGATTATTTTTCGATCCAGAATTTTGTCATCCTCGGGTATAGCGTGGGTGGGGGGATGTCTGTTGCGATTGCTGCGGCTTATCCAGAGCGTTGCCAAGGATTAATTTCAATCTCTGCACAATATGCGGTTGAAGCGCTAACACTGGCGGGTATAAGTGAAGCAAAAGTTGGTTTTCAACAAGCGGGACAAATGGAACGTTTAGAGAAATATCACCCTGAAAAGGCGCAGTGGGTACTTGATGCATGGACTGAAACATGGCTATCGCCCGCTTTTCAAGTTTGGAATTTGGCCAGAGTGATTAAAGATGTGCTTTGTCCAACTCTGGTTATTCATGGTGAACTGGATGAATACGGCAGTACTGCACAACCTCAGCAGATTTTTGAAGGGGTGTCTGGACAGGCTGAACTGCATATTTTAGAAGGTCTACATCATATGCCACATAAAGAGCAGCCAGAGTTGGTGGTTGCTTTGATTGCGGAGTTTCACCAAGCACATTGTTAAAACTAAAAGCCCATCCAAAGATGGGCTATTTGAGTTAAAGAGAACGCGAAATGAGCTCTTTCATAATTTCATTGGTTCCGGCATAAATGCGATTGGCACGATTATCTAGATAAGCTCGTGCAATCGGATATTCCAGCATATAACCATAGCCGCCATGCAATTGTAGACATTCATCGACAACTTTAGAAAACATCTCGGAAATTTTATATTTGGCTGCTGCTGCGGCATCAATGCCGAGACTCTCTTCCAGTTGCAATTGCATACAACGGTCGAGGTAAGCACGGCAAAAATCGATTTCTGTACGCAACTCCGCCAATTTAAAGCGGGTATTTTGAAAGCTTGAAACTGTTTTTCCAAAAGCTTTACGCTCTTTGGTGTACTGAACAGTATGTGCCAGTGCTGCTTCTGCACCCGCTTGGCAGATAATGGCCACCAACATGCGCTCCCAAGCCAGTTCTTTCATCAGCATCATAAAGCCCATGCCTTCCATACCCAGCAGATTTTCTTTAGGCACGCGTACATGATCAAAAAATAATTCGCAGGTGTCTTGTCCTTTCATGCCAATTTTATTGAGAGGTTTACCTTTACTGAAGCCCGCACGATCAGCTTCAACGATGATTAAAGAGAGATTGGCTGAACCTTTTTCGTTATTGCCTGTCTTACAGACCACAATCGCCATATCGCAGAGATAGCCATTGGTAATGAAGATTTTGGAGCCATTGATAATATAGTCATCCCCGTCTAAAACAGCTGTTGTTCGTACTGCTTGCAAGTCTGAGCCTGTGCCGGGTTCAGTCATAGCAATGGCTGTGACGGTTTCACCCGAAGCCATTCGCGTTAACCAATGGTGTTTTTGTGCTTCACTGCCAAAGTTATTGATATAGTTCGCGACAATGTCAGAGTGTAGTGAAAACCCTGTCGAGGAATCCATGGCATAGGCTTGTTCCTCAATCAAAATCATACTGTACAAGCGGTCTACACCCGAGCCACCATAAGCCTCAGGCATAGTGGCACACAGTAGTCCCATGGCGCCTGCTTTATTCCATAGTTCACGATCGACATGTTGTTGTTGTTCATATTTTTCAATATTCGGAACGACTTCTTTGGCGTAAAACTTTCGAACAGTTTCTCGAAATGCCTCATGTTCAGCATTAAATAAGTTGCGCGGCAGCATATTGTTTAAAGGGCGAATTGCGCCTGATTGCATGGAAGCTCATCCTGATGTTGTTATTTTGCTAAAAGAGTAGTGAAAAGCAGGACATGCGACAATGGACTGAATGCTCAAATCTATTTGATTTTTTGATGAGTTTTGCCAGTTGTTGAAATTGCGACATTTAACTAGTGGCGAGGGCGGTGTGATCGGTTAAACTAAGCCGTTTCAATTAATTTGGGGAATGTAATGACTGAAGAAATGAGCCTAGAAGAGCGTAAAGTAATTTATCGTGCACGTCGTGGTTTAAAAGAAATTGATGTGTACTTTGACCCTTATGTGAAAAATTATTATCTTCAGGCGGATCCTGCGGAAAAGGCCATGTTTGCGGCATTGGTTGAACAGGAAGACCCTGATTTGCTGGATTGGTTTATGGAAGTCTCTGAGCCGCCGCACCCTGAAATGAAAACCTTGATTCAAAAATTAAAGCATTATGTACACGGATAAGTGCAATGGAACATCGTCATTTTCAACTTAAACCCAGCCGTCTGGCTTATGTGTTTCAGTTGTCGATTTATGCCGTTCTGATGCTGGTCTTGTATCAGCTACTTCCTTTAGGACTGTGGCTGATCGCTTTGGTTGCTGGCTTTGTGCTGTATTTGTTTTTTCTACGTGGGCCGCAACATTTTCAGCTTCAGCATTTAGATGGCCGTGATTGGTCTTTGTCACTTCAGAAACAAACCAATGTACAACGAGTGCAAATCAGCCATATTGTGGATCATCGTGCTTATATTGTGATTTATTTTCAACACTTTAGAGCAAAACCGATGTTGGTTTGGTGTGATCAGTTACCCATCACGCAATGGAAAGCCCTGAAAATACTCACTAAAATGCAATAATTGTTGGACAATTTTAACTCATACAATTTAATTAAGTTATTGAAAAATAATAAGTATAAATATATAAAGTCTTACTTTGTCTGACATATCTGAAGAAACTGATGTGCTTTTTTGGATTGTCAGACAACTTTCCTACAGTTTTTTGATCTTAAAATGTACATTCAAATCACCAACAGCAAACAAGGAAAATCGTATGATGATCCCAACTTGGATGTTTCTAGTGGTAGCAATTGTGTTAGCGATTGTTATAGGACGATTAGGAACTGTGCTGAAGGAACGATTTGCACCAAACAAAGCCTAGCTAGGCTTCCCAGTTGATAAGTAGCATGTGCCGAACCGTCGCTATGCTACTTTTTTTTGCCTAAAAAAAAGTTGAGGCGTCATTTTAGTCAATTTTCCGCTTTTTGTTTCATGGCAGAGTAGTGGTCTGATTTAGAGTAAATACTCTTTTCTTCGGAAAATGCTTCTGCTATGTTTGTCAGCATGGACACATACAATTATACAAATAGAGGACAGGAAAATGTCGCAAGTCCAAAAAATAGGCCAAGGTGTGGCTGTTGTAGCGCTTACAAGTTTATTATTTTCGGGTTGTTCACAAGTGGTTAAAACAGGTGCCAATGTTGCGCTTGGGTTTAGTGAAAAACATATAGTACCGCCTATTTTAGCCATGGAAGACGCTGAGATGGTGTGTAATTCAGGCAATGCTTTGACTCCAGCGATTATGTCGACCAAAGACATGGGGGCAGATCCAACACGTGTGGCAGTTCTACTTTATTCAGCATCAGGTATTTGTGCGGAGAATCAGGCGCTTGAGGCAGAGTTACGTTATTTGCGTGCCTCGAAAGCAGGCAATGTCTCTGAAGCACAGGATGCTCGAATTGAACAAAAGCGTTGGGCGGCGACTGCAGCACAACGCCAATATACTGGCTATCAACTTTTTCAAAACCGCTGGGAAAAGAAATATAAGAAACCATTGGGCGAAGGCTGTCCAAAAATGAACAGCGATTTGGATCAAACTGTATATATGCTGGGGATGTTGAGTGGGTTACAAGCCATGACCAATGATATTAACTCAGGTGGTGCAGTCAATGTTCCTAAAGACATTGCGGCTATTGTTGAACGTGGGATGGTGTGTCTAGACAATGAAAAGTTTTGGGGGGCGCCGAATGCAACACGTGCGGTGATTTGGACCTTATTGCCAGGTGCGGGTGAAGGCAAACCTGATCCATATCAGACCTTGAAGCAATCGATGCAAATTGGGGAGCAAAAAGGGGTTCGTTTATCTCATGCAATGTATGCTATAGCGGCTCAAGCCAGTGGTGACGATGCCAAGATTCGTGATGCATTGAAAAGTTATGCGGCTTCTTATAGTGATGAAAAACAGAGCAATCCACAATTTAAACTGATTGATAGTATGGCCTCGAGTATGGTTCAAGGGATTTCGGATCGTTATTGGACTGAACATACTGGGACACGAACTGGGGATGGTGGTATGGCGCACTTCTGGGATGAAAAAGAAGACCGTTCTGAGCTAGATGAGTTGTTTAGTGAAAGTTAACCAATTTTAAACTGAGCCGAAGGGCAGAAAAAATAACAATAAATAAATGAGCAACACGATAAGGACATGTGATGCATGATCAATTTCTGAATCGAAAAATCATTTTGATTGCGTTTGTCGTGTCGATCTCGGCATGCCTACAGATTTTTAAAGATCAATTTATTTATTGGCGAGTGGATATTTTTCCTGAAATTTGGCGCTTGTGGACCGCGCATTGGGTACATGTGGGATGGATTCATTTTGCACTCAATATGCTGGCTTTTATGTGTTTGCCTTTTATTTTTCCACGGGCCCGTGTCTGGCATTTTGTGGCGTTATTGCTGATTTTACCGCCACTGATTAGTCTGAGTTTTTATTATTTTCTGGCGGATATTGAAGCCTATGCTGGACTGTCAGGTGTGCTGCATGGGATGTTCACTGCCATAGCCATTGTCCATTTGCTGTATCGTAAAGAACGGATGTTTGCGAGTTTGGTGTTGTTTCTCATTTTAGGCAAACTGATTTGGGAAAATACCTTTGGCGAGAGTGCTACGGCTGAACTGATCGGGAGTCCAGTTTTGGTCGAAGCACATTTGTTGGGCGTGATCTGGGGAATTGTGATTGCAGCTGTGTATTTAATCGGGGTAAATCTATTTGATGAATAGAGGATTGACCTAAATTTTAAAAAGAAAATCCAGATTGTCATATTCAAAAATATAAATTTGATGCAAAGATAAACAAAACAAAAATCTAAAGGCATAGAGAAAGGACAAGCTCGAGCCGACTAAAACGACAGGTTCTACGGTGTATTGCGCTGGACAGAACGGTAATAAAAATAGGAAACAACATGCAGAATCATGGACAGCGCAGATCAGGACTCGATCTGCTGAAGTATATATGGACCGAGTGGATTTCTACTTTTGTCATTCTGATTTTACTGTTACTTACGCTATTAATTGGTACAGGTGAAATGATCCATGGCCAATTGCTACGTATGGGCGAGCGCTTATATGGCGATCCAGCCACAGGTATGCAGTATTCTTTTTTAAGGGCAGAGCCAGCCAAGCCAGAGTGTAATCGTCAGCCGAATGTGGATGCTTTGGTCAAAACCCAAATGCAAGCCAACGCTGCAGATGAGTTCGCCGACTTCTTTGGTACGGCTTCGGAAGCGGATGTGCGTGCGTCCATTTTGGCAGGTGTGCAGCAGTGTGAAGAAAAGTATCAGTTTTATGATAAAGCCATGCAACATATGGAGGCACACCCAAGTATTCGTGCCTATCGTAATTTTGAAACCACTTTTTTTGGTATTTTTAAATTCGGAACAGAAAATCGCGCCATTCTATTAATTTTTATGGTGGTTTTAGCTGCGATTAGCGCGACCTTAAAAATCCATCATATTGGTTTGCGTGGTCCTGCAACCAAGCTGGATTATCGTGTTTATAGCCTACTGATGACACTGGGTAATGGTTTATTAACTTACTCGAGCATTAGCCAATTTAACTCAGTTAAAGACTCGGGTGTACCGATGAATGGCGAAACCCAGCTGATTTATTGGCTGTGGATGATTCTGTTTTCGGTACTTACCTTGATAAGTGTGTGGCAGCTGTTTAGCCCACCGAAAGAGGCCAAAGCCGGCGGGCGTCTAGGCTTTGCTTTCCTGAGTGTGCCTCTGTATGCCTACATGGCGGTGATTACAGGTGTGGCATTTATCTTCTTCATGGACTACCCCATGGGGCAAGGGATTTACTTGGGACAGTTGGTTGAATTCTCCAGTATTTTCCTGAATTTAGCCCTATTTATTTGGGCGGGTATGTTGTTGAAACAAACCCGTGTCGTGGATCTGTTCTTAAATATTTTGCGTCCATGGAATTTGGCTCCTGAAACTTTAACTTGGTTGATTTTAATCGCTGCGGCTTTACCGACCGCATATACGGGTGCATCAGGGATCTTTGTGATTGCAGCAGGGGCGATTATTTATAAAGAAGTCTGGAATGCAGGTGGACGTCGTCAGTTTGCTTTGGCTGCAACGGCAATGTCGGGTTCGCTGGGTGTAGTTTTGCGTCCATGCTTATTGATTGTGGTGGTGGCATCCTTAAACAAAGAAGTCACGACGGACTTACTTTATCAATATGGTGTTTACACGTTCTTACTGACCTCAACACTGTTTTTAGTGGTTTCACTCTTCTTTGCAGAGAGTAAATTCCGCATCGCGGCACCGAGTTTGGCCGCACCGAAATCAGGGCGTGCTTTCTTAGCAGTTGTGCCTTATATCGTGATTTTTGTCCTCACGTGGATGTTCTATAAATTCTTATTAGACACTGACCTAAATGAATTTACTGCACCCGTGATGATGCCTGTGATTTTATTGATGATCGTGTTGTTTGATAAATTACGTCATCAGCCTGCGCCTTTGCCTGCTGTGGGGCATTGGGATGAGACACTCAGCGCAAATTATAACTCGGGTGGTGAACCTGCATTGGCTGGGGCTCAAGTTGCCCATGCAGAATACCGTGAAGGGCTACATGGTAATGCCGCAGATGATGGACAAGTGGTGAATCATGGGGTGGTTCAATCTAGTTCCATGGACGTGTTACGCCAAGTCGGTTTTTGGAAGTCGATGCATATCTCGACCAGTGAAACCGTTGGACACATTGGTGCTTTGGTCATTTTAATGGCACTGTCGGTGAGCGTGGGCGGATTGCTTGAACGTACGGAGGTAATGAGTTTCTTCCCGACTGATATTAGCAGTACGTTCTTGGTCATTACCCTGATTTTGGGGTTGATGGTCTTTGTTGGGATGATTATGGATCCGTTTGGCGCCGTGATCTTGATTTCTGCGACGGTTGCACCTGTGGCCTATCAATATGGTATTCATCCTGTCCATTTTTGGATGATCACCTTGATTGGCTTTGAGTTGGGCTATGTGACACCACCTGTGGCTCTTAATCATCTTTTAGCAAGACAATCCATTGGTGATGCCGAGGTGAATGAGGCCGATGAGGAAGTGCGTCATTTATCTTTCTATTATCGTTATGAACGTTGGATTTTACCTTTGATCGTGTTGTTCCCAGCGATGCTGATCATTGCTTATGTTCCATACTTCTTTAAGTTATTTGGCTGGTATCACTAAGTTGTGAACTTGAGTTAGACCATAAAAAAGCATCTTTGGATGCTTTTTTATGTTTTGGAGTTATTTGAGATACTTCTGAAGAAAATAGCTTCTTTCTAGGAGTTACCCACTCAAATCGTCACTTATATCAAAACAAAGTACAAGAATATTGCTAAGTGTCCCATCTTAAAAATCAGCCAGCACTTAAGCTCAATGAAAAGAATTAATCGACAAATAAAGTCTTTCTAAAAGATATCTTTGGTATGAGCTAGGGGCTGTGATGTATAGCGACTAGAGACTTTATTAGTGGAGGTGGTTCAAAAGAGATGATGAGTTATGTAATAGCTTAGTGCTGATTGAAAAGGTGGGTGAAGCAGCAGGGCAAAAAAAGACGTTAGCGTATCAGTCGATAAGCTAACGTCTTTAAAAATAACAACCGTATTTTACCGAGCAGCCAATTGGGCTTCTAACAGTTTAATTTGTTCTTCTTTGAGTTTTACCAGCTCATCGGCATCTTTGTGCTGTGCTTGCAAGCTCTTTTCCTGTTCCTTCAACTGGCTTTGAATATCGTCCAGTTTCGCCACTTCTTCTTTGGCAAGTGAGGCATTTTCAGGTACTGGTGCTTTTAAAATATCTTCTTCGACCAATTTAATGGTGTTGTCAGCCATGGAGGTCGAAGCTGCTTTTTCAGCTTCTGGAAGCGCCTTCACGGTCGGTTGAATCAACTCCGCTTGGTGCACCGGTGTTGCAGACTCTTGTGCAGCAAACAACCATTGATAAAGTGCAAAAAACGCAATGATTGCGACTAAACCTGCTGTAATACCCCAGAGTAATTTAGGGTTGTTGTGTTGTACGGACGACATTCGATTCAACCTTTATTCTTTGGATTGACGTGGTTTAAATTGAATGACCCCAACCTCGTCAGGGATAGCAGGGATCTGAGGCTCGTCTACATGAGTTGGACGATTCTCAGAATAACCACAGTCGATACATTCAATCCATTCATCGTCATTCGAGGTAAGCATAACAACTCGATCCATCGCCTGACATTTAGGACATTTTGCACCTGCAATGAAACGACGTTTAATAGTCATTAGACTTACCTTCTGAACAATTTAGGCGCCTAGTTTACTCACTTTTTTAGCGGTTCGTCCAACCTTGATGACGAAGTAAAGCATCTATTTTTGGCTCGCGTCCACGGAAATTGATAAATGCATCAAGCGCTGTATCTTTTCCGCCAACTGCTAGAATAAACTGGCGAAATTCTTTTCCAGTGGCAGTATTAAAAATCCCTTCATTTTCGAAACGATCGAAGGCATCACTGGCCAAAACTTCCGCCCATTTATAAGAATAATAACCTGCTGCATAGCCGCCTGCGAAAATATGGCTGAAGCTATGTTGGAATCGGTTATAAGGAGTAGTCTCTAAAACAGCGTATTGTGCACGGATGTCATTTAAGGTGGCTTGGATCTGATCTGCTTTCAAAGCAGGGGCTGCTTTATGAATGCTGAGGTCAAACAGGGCAAACTCAATTTGACGTAAACTTTGCATGCCAGATTGGAAGAAACGCGCGTCCAGCAAGGCTTTGAGTAGACTTTCTGGTAAGGTTTCTTGGGTCTCAATATGTGCACTGAGCAAGTCTAAGCTTTCAGTATCCCATGCCCAAAACTCCATGAATTGGCTTGGTAACTCTACAGCATCCCATGCCACGCCGTGTGTACCCGCAACCGCAATATTATCAACTTCTGTCAACATATGATGTAAACCATGTCCAAATTCATGGAACAAGGTAATCACTTCATCATGGGTCAGTAGTGCTGCTTGATCTCCCACAGGTGGCGTAAAGTTACACACCATATAGCAAATCGGTTTTTGTAGGCCTTGCGTTGTTTGGGTGCGAGAGCGGAAACCACTCATCCATGCGCCACCACGTTTGCCCTGACGTGCATAGAGGTCAAAGTAGAATCCACCGACCACTGTGCCTTGATCTTCTAGTTCAAAATAGCGTGCATCTGAGTGCCAAACAGGGGCTTCACGCTCCACAATTTGAATCCCATAAAGGCGATTCACAATGCTAAATAAGCCCTGCAAAATCTTGGGTGCGGGGAAGTAGGGCTTGAGTGCTTCTTGAGATAAATTGAACTGTTGGACTTTCAATTTTTCAGAATAATACGTGCTGTCCCACGGTTTTAAATCTTCAATGCCATCTTCAGCGGCAATGGCTTTCAGCTCCGCCACTTCTTTGAGCGCAGGGGCACGTGAATGTTCAGCTAAATCACGTAAGAATTGATGCACCGTGGCGACATTTGGCGCCATTTTGCTGGCCAATGAAAGCTCGGCGTAGTTGTTGAAACCTAACAGTGCAGCCATTTCCTGACGCAGGCTTAAGATTTCTTCCATCGCCGCGGTGTTATCAAACTCAGCGTGTTCAGACTGATCAGATGCACGTGTGGTGTAGGCACGATATAGTTCTTCGCGTAAAGGACGGTTTTCCGCGTAGGTCATAATTGCCAGATACGATGGAAAGTCTAAAGTGGCAACGGGTTGATCCAGTTCGCGCTGCTGACCATATTGTTTTAACAGCTCAACACTGCTTTGGGGTAAGCCTGCCAGTTCGTGTTCCGCTAAAGGTTTGAAATAGGCTTGGGTTGCATCCAAAACATGGTTGGAAAAGTCGGACGATAGTTGTGATAAGCGTGCTGAGATTTCTGCATAACGTTTTTTGGCTTCACCTTCTAAAGCCACACCCGATAGTTTGAAGTCACGCAGTGCAAGTTTAATCGCACTTTGTTGGGCTTCAGGGAGGTGATCAAATTGCGCAGCATCATGAATGTGTTGATAGGTTTGATACAGCGCTGTGTGTTGACCTAATTCGGTATAGTATTCACTTAAGCTTGGTAATAGTGACTGGTATACCTCACGAGTTTCAGCATTGTTCATGACTGCATTGAGGTGGGACAGTACGCCCCATGCTTCACTCATATTATTTTCTAAATGATCGACTTGTTCTAAGACCGCAAGTTGTGCCTGAATCGATTCAGGGACTTCGCTCAGGTCTTTTAAAAAACTTTGACCCTGTTGAATTGCCTGTTCGATCTGCTGTTGGAGTTGTACTAAGGTGATTTGATCAAACTGTGGAACAGGCAAGGTTGCTTTTTCTAATGTCATGCGTTTAAGCCAAATTAAATGTTCAGTTATCACTAGATGTAAGGGTGATGCCGTGGGAAATCAAGTTTTAATTGATTTTGATGTTTTGTGCCGCTTGAAATTCAGCCCATGAAGGGTAGTGCTGATCAATGCGTGAGGGCTGATAAAGCACTTTGGCAAAGTTACGGGTCATGCATTCGGTTGCTAAGATTTCACCGCTTTTATATTTTTCTTTGCGGTGTCGCCAAATTTCGTTTTGTCGGTAGTAATCCGTCCCGATTTTAAGGAAGGCATGCTGTTGTTCAAATACATGATAGACATAGCCTAAATCGACTGAGCAACGCAGTTCACCTTCTAGGCATTTCTCACTAAACCAAAGCCGAATTTGGAAGCTATGCGGGGTGGGGTTGTAAAATTGATAATCAATATAGTTATAAAAAATTGCAGCGCCACTACCAAATGGAAGTACACGACCATGATCTGGAAAAGGGTCAAAGGAGTGCTGTGAACGTTGTACCACTTGCAATGGGCTATGTAAGACAAGCCAGTGAATGAGATTGGCAATTTGGCAAATCCCGCCACCAATACCACCGCGTGCTTGACCAAAGCTGAGTTCCATTCCCTCTGCATAGCCTTTTTGAGTTGTTGGTTGTCCCACCAACTGACAAAAAGAAAACGTTTGTTGTGGATGGATTAAAATCCCAGAAATACATGGACTGGCAATTTTGAGATTGATGACTTTATTGTGTTGCCAGTGTTGATCACTGTCGCCTAATTTACGAATCAGAACGGACTGATGCTTTTTGACGCGAAAAGCCAAAGGGGCGTTAGAAAATGAATGTGCGTAGTCTTTCCCATCTGTTTTCCATTGCCAATAGCGTATCATACGTCGGCTACGCGTGGCCATGAAATAAAGCAGGGGATGGTATTGGCTGATGGGTTTGCTTAAAAATAAACGCAAAAAATTCATGTTGGCCCTATGAAAAAAGGTGCTAGGACACATTAAGCCCTAGCACCTTTTTCATCATTTACTCAGTTTTCGCTTTTGCATTTGATTTTTTCTTTTTAGGTTTCGACTTTTTCTTCACTTTATCTTTAATCTTTGTTTCAGACTTTGATGAAGATTTTTTACCAGACTTTTTGCTGTAGGAGCTAGGTTGGGATTTATCTTTTTTGCGTCGTATGGGCTGGTCTCCGCTGTTACTGGGAGAGGCGTTTGTCGACTCGCTAAAGACTTCTTCTTTACTTTCGCTTCGTGCTGTTTTGGCTTTGCCAACACGGGGCGCTCGACTACGTATGGGTCGACCACCATGTGAGAGTTGCTGCAATAATTCAAAATCAATTTTGCGGTCTTCTAAATTCACTGCTGCAACTTTGATTTTCACTTCATCGCCCAAGCTAAAGCTTTGACCGCGTGCCTGCCCAATCAAGCTCTGATTTGGTTGGTCATAGACAAAGTAGTCATCACCCAGTTGGCTGACATGGATCATGCCGTCAACATATAAGTCTTTGAGTGTCACAAACAGACCAAATTCTGCCACTGCAGAAATGGTGCCGACAAACTCTTCACCCAAATGCTGCTGCATATAATGGCATTTCAACCATGTGGTGACAGAGCGAGACGCTTCATCTGCACGACGTTCAGTCGCCGAGAAATGTTGACCAGCATCATCTAGCGCAGCCCCTGAAAGAGGTGCAGGTTTATGTTTTAACCTGGCTTTAATCGCACGGTGTAACAACAAGTCTGGGTAGCGACGAATTGGAGAGGTGAAGTGCGTATAAGCTTCATATGCCAAACCAAAGTGACCCGCGTTATTCGCACCATAGTAGGCTTGCATCATCGAACGTAACAGCACGGCATGGATACTTGGAGCATCAATACGGTCTTTGGTTGCATCAATCACGGCTTGGTAGTCTTTCTGAGTCGGCTGCTCTGGGAACGGTAGACCGAGCAGTTTGACAAAGTCGCGTACTTTTTGGATACGTGAAAACTCAGGTGGTTCATGAATACGGTATAACATTGGCACATCATGTTGTAGCGCATATTCAGCCGCTGCCACGTTTGCCAACAACATACATTCTTCAATCAGTTTATGCGCATCATTACGCGTACGCGGTAAAATTTCCTTAATGCCGCCCAGCTCATCAAAGGTCATGTAAGTTTCAACGGTTTCAAATTCCATGGCATGACGTTCAGCACGTAAACCTTTGAGGACTTGATAGAGTTGGAACAGGGTGTTCAAGGATTTGCGAACATCACGGTCTTCAGGAATGGCACTGCTGTCGCCTTCAAAGTACTGGGCAACATTGGTATAGGTTAAACGTGCCTTTGAGTGCATCACAGACGGGTAGAACTCAAACTTGGTGACGCGACCGGCACGTGACAGGTTTAAATCACAGACCATACATAGACGGTCTACATGCGGATTGAGTGAACATAAGCCATTCGAAAGAGCTTCAGGCAACATCGGTAAAACAAAGTGAGGGAAATACACCGATGTACCCCGTTCTTGAGCTTCATCATCTAGTGGTTTGCCTGAACGGACATAGTGACTCACATCTGCAATGGCCACCACCACACGGTAACCGCCGCCTGGACGTTTTTCTGCATAGACTGCGTCATCGAAGTCGCGTGCATCTTCACCATCAATAGTGACTAAGGCTAAATCTCGTAGGTCAATACGACCTTCACGGTCTTGCGCTGAAGGCTCTTTAAAGCTCTCTGCTTCTTTAATGACTTCTTCTGGAAACTCATACGGCAAACCAAACTCTAAAATGGTTTGCGGAATAATAATTTCAGTATCGGCCTTGTCTGCCATCGATTGCACAATATGACCTGTCGCCAACTCATCTTTGGTTGGGTAGTCATCAATTGCAACACGAACCGAATCGCCCACTTTGACTTGTGCGTGTTCGATTAATTCTTTTTCTAAAGTAATCGGTTGGTGCGCATTCGGATTTGCTGGCTGAATAAAGTATTCACCGTCATGTATTGATACTTTACCAATAATTTGCTTCACACGGTGTTGCACTACCTCAGTAATAAAGCCCCAAGCTTTACCTTTGCGGTCTACTGAGGTTTGACGCACTTTAACACGGTCACCATTAAACACTTGGCGCAGTTCGCGTTCAGGTAGAAGTAAGTCTTCATGCCCTGCAATATTCGCCGTGCCAAAGCCTTTACTGTTGATGTAAACCGTTGCTTCATGTTCAGGTTGCTCTTCGGCAATTTGAAACTTGAAGCCATCTTTCATCAGTTGGCCATCACGAACCATCGCAATCAGACGATGGCTGAGTGCTTCAATGCTTTTTTGATCTGCAATTTCAAAAATTTCGACCAAGTCCGCATGCGATAAAGCCGTCTTTTTTTCTTCGATGGTTTCTAAAATGAGCGTGCGGCTCGGAATAGGGTTGTCATAACGTTCAGCTTCAGCTTTTGCTTCAGGATCGACCCAATTTTTCATAATGTCTTTGGCTGTATGTCAGTAGATAGGATTAGCATAAGTCATGCGAAGACAGACTGCACGCAAATGATTGCAATATTGTGTTTTATGTCGGCAATTTAGAATATCTGCTGTTTTATTCAACATGCAGATGTAGGGAAAAGAATAAATTCGGCTGAATCCGCTCTAAATTGTTTAAAAAGTATTTAATTGAACGAAAATATGCAAAAAATTGAGTGTCTGTACTTGCAGTGCTAGCATGAAGTTTGTATTATGGCCGCACGTTACGGTGAGATGGGTGAGTGGCTGAAACCACATCCCTGCTAAGGATGCGTACGGGTAACTGTACCGAGGGTTCGAATCCCTCTCTCACCGCCAACTTTACTTATGTCGCGCTCATAGCTCAGCTGGATAGAGCACTTGGCTACGAACTAAGGGGTCGGGAGTTCGAATCTCTCTGAGCGCACCAATAAGTAAACTGTATGTAACGTATCGCCTGAATTGGCACACAAGTAATGCGCTCATAGCTCAGCTGGATAGAGCACTTGGCTACGAACTAAGGGGTCGGGAGTTCGAATCTCTCTGAGCGCACCAACTTGAACAATCAACCGCACATGTTGCGGTTTTTTTGTGCCTGTTAAAAATGAAGTGCTTGGCATGATAAAGTGGTTCTTCAAGAAAAATTTGATATAAATAAAGCGCTATTCTTGCGTGATTCCCCTAGCTATTTTCGTATGGAATGATCAATCTGTTGGTTTATGCAGCGTTCTATACCCACTATGCTTAATAACTGGGCAGTTGATCGGCTTTTATGAAAATAAGACTTAACAAAAAATAAGATTCACGTATAATTCACCCCATCAAGACGTCGCGCTCATAGCTCAGCTGGATAGAGCACTTGGCTACGAACTAAGGGGTCGGGAGTTCGAATCTCTCTGAGCGCACCAACTTGATCAATATTGAAAAAACCGCACATGTTGCGGTTTTTTTTGTGCCTGCACTTTCTGTTCAGTAGAAATCCATAGCATGGATGGATCTTTTGCCGTATTTATTCAGTTGTTTCTTACATCTTAGTTTTATGATGTGGCTCTGATATCGGTATGGCCTCGGCTTGAGTGGATCGCCGCTAATCAACATCGATCTGCTAAAGTCCTAAAAAAATGACCGATTGTGTTGTAGTATTGAGCACAATATTTTTAGCTATTTGATATGACCCTATGTCAGAGAACACGCCTGCATTATCGACACGTTATTTCCTTACTTTAGAAGAATCCCAAGATGGTTTTGCCTTAGCGACCTTTGGTAAAAAGCAAATGACGCGTTTTATCACGCCGTTGATTAGTGTCGGGATTATTGTGTGGGGCTTTATGCTCGGCTTTTCAGGTGTCGGTCGCTACTATGTGGCGTTGGGTATATTTTTCTTGGTTTTACAAATTCTCATGCGCTATTGGTTTCTGCCGATGATGTTTAAGCGCCAATTTGTGAAATATCAGTTTGGTAAAAGTGAGCAAGGCATCGATTTATACCAAGATTATGCGGAAATTTATGCCAATGGTCGCAAGCAAGTGGTCCATTATCATGAAGTGCAAAAGTTTGCCAGTGGCAAGTTGACCTATATGCTTGAGCTGAAAAACCGTACTGTGGTGATTGTGCCTAAGCGTGCGTTGGCCGATAGTGCGGATCAAGCAAAATTTGAAAATACTTTCAAAAAATAAGCATTTTGTTCCATAACACCATCAAAAAATCAGAGGAAGATCATGAGTACACGTCCATCTAAAATTGTCTGTGTCGGTCGTAGTTATGCAGACCATGCCAAAGAATTAGGCAATGCGATTCCTGATCGTCCCGTTTTATTTATCAAACCACCGAGCAGTTTGCTCAGTTTAGATGCGGGCATTTCTTGGAATCCTGCATGGGGCAGCTGCCATTATGAATGTGAACTGGTTTTACGCATTGACCATCGCCTAAGCAAAGCAGCCGATCCAGCTCAAGCCCTTCAAGCGGTTGGGGCTGTGACTTTAGGTTTGGACTTAACCTTGCGTGACTTACAAGATGATTTGAAAACGAAAGGCCAGCCTTGGGAACGTGCCAAAGCCTTTGATGGTTCGTGTGTACTGGCAGACTGGATTGCTGTTTCCGATGTGGTACAGGACTGGGATGATGTGCACTACAGTTTTCATGTTAATGATGAGCTGCGCCAAGCTGGCAACACTGCACACTTAATTTTTGATATTGGCACCTTGTTGGCCGACATTAGCCAAGTCTTCACTTTGGAAGCAGGCGATGTGGTCATGACAGGTACACCTGCTGGGGTGGCTGCACTACAGGCGGGTGAGCAGTTGAAAATGACTCTAAAAGGTAAAAACCAAGACTATTCTTGGAATACTTTTGTTCAAGCTTAATTTACAGGCTTTCAAACCCCATCATTCATAAGGTCACTTCGGTGATCTTTTTTTAGCGCTGTTGATGACTATGGTACAGTTTGCGGAACTGATCGGGGGTATATACCATCCAGCGTTTAAACATATTAATAAAGGCCGATGCATTGGCATAGCCCAAATCCAGCGCGATACTTTCGACCTTTTTTCCCTCTGTCAGCATGCTCATGGCTTTCATGACTTTTAAGCGCTGTCGCCATTCATTCAAGGACATGCCAAGTTCTTTTTGACTATAACGTGCCAGTGTGCGTTCAGTCATATTGTGCTGTACTGCCAGTTGTTGCAAAGAACTGTTGTCCGCAGGATATAGATGTAAAAAATCTAAAATGCTTTTTAGGGTCGGGTGTTCAGAGTGCGGTAAATAGCTGCTAACCAATTCTGCATGATGTAGTTGGTCAAGCAAGACATAGAGTAAGCGCATATGTTCAGGTGCATCATCTGGCAGGCTGTGTTGTCTCAAATGCTTAAATAGTGCCGAGACCAAAGGTGAGCTGAGCATAATACCGGCTTGTTGAGGCAGATGAGTGCATAAGCTTTCATGGATATACAAGGTGCCATGCGAAACATCGGTACGGTTTAAGCTGCTATGGGCTACATTGGGTGGAAGCCAAATGCCATAAGGTGGCGGGGTAAGGTAGTCAATCTGGTTGATATTCACTTCCATCACACCATTAAAGGCGTATACAAATTCGCCCCATGCATGTCCATGCACGGGATAAACCGACTGCGCGGGATCTTCGCGAAAGCTGATCCATAATAATTTATCAATATGATCATTGGTCGGTAATTGTTTGAGTTGTGCGCTCTTTTTTTGTTGTCGTTGGGGCATGGCTGAAATTGCCTGAATAAGAAGATCTCTTGTCTGTTTTAAATTATATGTTTTATTTCAGACAAATCTATAGTGAGCTTTGATCTTTTTCAGTGGAGCAGGTCGTGAGTAGTCGTCAAGCGCTGGACAGTAAAGCTTCAGGGATTATGTTTGGGCTGTGTATTATGTGGGGATTACAACAAGTGGTGTTAAAGCTTGCTGCCCCCGATATTTCTGCAGTGATGCAAATTGCACTTCGCTCAGGTCTCTCTGCGTTGATGGTTTACCCTATGATCAAGCTGGCAAAGGGCACATCTTTATGGGGGCGAGACTACTTAGCCGCAGGAATTTTAGTTGGGCTTTTATTTGCAGCAGAATTTTTTCTGGTCGCGCAAGCTTTACGTTTTACCTCCGCGGCGCATACCGTGGTTTTGCTGTATACCGCGCCTATTTTTGTCGCATTGGGTTTGCACTGGAAGTTGCCTTCTGAGCGTTTATCACTTATCCAGTGGTTGGGCATTGCATGTGCATTTTTCGGGATCGTGATTGCATTTTTATTTCGTCCTGCAGCTTCACAAGCGGCTGCAAGTTCTGCACTTTGGGGTGATGCTTTAGCACTTTTGGCAGGGGTATTGTGGGCAGCCACAACCATTGCAGTGCGGTTGACTAAACTAGCAGAAGCACCTGCGACCCAAACTTTGTTTTATCAGCTCTTTATCGCATTTTTAGTGTTATTGACTGTGGCTTTCTTCATGGGACAAGCGACGATTCACTGGTCTGTATTATCCGTTACAAGTTTGCTTTTCCATACCATTGTCGTGTCATTTGCCAGTTATCTGATTTGGTTTTGGCTGTTGAAAAAATATTTGGCATCCCAGTTGGGAGTCTTTTCTTTTCTGACTCCAATCTTCGGGATGTGTTTTGGTGTGGTGTTACTCAATGAACAGCTGGAACTCAACTTTTTGGTAGGAACATGCTTTGTGTTGATGGGGGTGACGGTGGTGAGTTTGCATCACAAAATTAAGCAGTATGTGCAGGCATTTAGAATGGCTTTGCAGTAAATACTGAGTCGGCTTGAATCTACCTTAAATTCAGGGTGAAGGTTGAACTTAAATTGCTTTGATTCAACATATAAAAAACGTGTCATAGACACGTTTTTTAATATGAAGGCTTAAGATTTATCATCAAAAATTGTAGACAGCGGAATAGCGAGTTTGGCCGCCAAGTAATCATCCGATTCTACTAACGCTGGGCCAATTTTTTGCATCCAGACATCATCCGGATGGACATTACCCAAATCTTTACGCTTTGGTAAAGGGTAAGGAAGTTTGCTGTAAAAACTCCAAAAATCGACTTGAGATAAATTGCGTACCAGCACATATTGGTTGTCATCGGTACGTTTGACTAAGTTTTGTTGTTCAAGCATAAACACGTAACTCGGCCAACGCCCCAATTCATCCCGCCCTAATACATCTAAAGCTTCATCATCAGAGATACTGAGTCCTTGTTGCTGCTTTTTATAAAACAGCTCCAGCAAATCTAGTAGCATAATGACAGGGTGCCGTTTTTGCTCTTTATGGGAGGTAAAGGCGGTCAGGGCATAACTAATTTCGACCCCAATCAGGACAATATTCCACGACAGAAAAATCCATAACAGGAAAATGGGAATCGCGGCAAATGCACCATAGATAATTTCATAACTGGTGAAGTTCGACATAACGAAGCCGAACAAATTTTTCAGAAGTTCAAACACGACGGCACTAAATAAACCTGCAATCAAAGCCGATTTAATCGGGACGCTGCGGTTTGGAATGGTCCAATTCAGGATAAAAAAGCCAACAACGGTTAAGCAAAATGAAATCAGCCACAGGACAAATGCGCCATCAAGCTCATAGCCTGCAAAATTATTGCTCAGAACATTGAGGGAAGCCATCGTCGACGAAATGACAAAGGCACTACCGAGTAGAATGGGGCCCAAAGAAATAATGGTCCAATAGCGCATAAAGCCAATAATGCCGCCGCGAGTCTCACGAACGCGCCAAATTCGATTAAAGACCGTTTCAATACTGGTTAGCATCATGACGGTAGTGACGAATAAAAATAAGATCCCGATAATGGTTAAATTACTGGATTTATCGGTAAACGCATTTAAGGCCTTGTCAAAAGCAATCGTGGTTTTCGGTAAAAAATTACTATAGATCAGTTGTTGTAATTGCTGTCGTGCAGGTTCAAGCGCTTTGATTGAGGAAATGATCACCAAAAAAACGGTCAGCATTGGAACGACGGCAAACAGGGTCGTATAGGTCAGTGAACCTGCTTGTTCACGACATCGATCGGCCTCAAAGCGGCGCAGTACAAATAAAACGAACTGAAACCAAGTTTTCTCATAGAAAGGAAGTCTTCTTAAGTACTGTTCTAACATAGGCAAAGTATCTCTTTTGTTTTCTTCATCTTTTCTACATTTTTCACCCTAAGCTTAACCAAAAAATAGGAAAAATACCGTATAGTTTTATTTTTTCTGTCACCGAACTCTATTCATGCAAACCTATGTTTTAGTTTTATATTACAGCAAATATGGCAGTACCCGTGAAATGGCGCATCTGATTGCAAATGGAATTGAAGCCAGTGGTGTTGCAGTTAAAATTCGAACGGTGCCGAATATTGCGGCTGTGGTGAAGGAAGCAGAGCCGAGTATTCCTGCAGAAGGCGATATTTATTGTAGTTTAGAGGACTTGGCAAACTGTGCAGGTTTGGCGCTAGGCTCACCAACCCGCTTTGGTAATATGGCCTCTGAAATGAAATATTTCCTCGACCAGACCACCAGTCTTTGGCTCAATGGAGCTTTGCATGGCAAGCCGGCTTGTGTGTTTACTTCGTCAGGTTCGATGCATGGTGGCCAAGAAAGTACTTTATTGACTATGCTGCCACCATTGTTTCATCATGGCATGATGATTTTAGGGTTGAACAATGCCATTCCCGCATTGTCACATACTAAAACAGGTGGGACGCCTTATGGTGCGAGTCATGTCAGCGGGCCTCGACATGATCAGAGCTTAAGCCAAGATGAAAAAGTACTGTGCGAAGCTCAAGGTAAGCGTCTTGGGGAAGTTGTGAAGAAACTACAAGCCTAGAACATTGAGACATGAAAAAAGCCCATCAATGATGGGCTTTTTATTATTGGGCTGGCGTCAGATGCTACTCTTTGAATTTTGTACCGCACTTGAGACATTTATAGTCAAGAAATACATTTTTATCGACAATCACACCCGCTTTTTTACCAAAACGATGTCCTAAAAAACCACCTGTCACACCAATACTGACTGCGCCGACAAAAGTGCCAATGGTGCCACCCATAATCACCCCAAGAGGCCCAGCCGCTGCGCCGATGGCAGCGCCAATAGAGGCCCCAGATGCTGCACCACCGACAGTACCAGCAGTTGCGCCTGCTGAACTGAGCAAAACACCTCCAATTTTAGTCAGTTGCTGCTCGTGATTGCGCTTTTCAACCTCACTAGAGCCACATTTTGGGCAGAGAATTGTATTTTCCATAGTCTATTGGCCTATTCGGGTTACCAGTGATTGAAGCTAGTAGCCGTTTTACGGTGTGGATGACACGTTACGCAGAACAACCGTGTTTTGCGCTTGAATTTGAAAGATCTAAACAACTAAATTTAGAGTAGATCTTAGTTGAACTTGCAGCAATAATATTTATGAAACGTGTAATTTTCTTGAGTAGTTTATGCTGTGTTTTTAAATATGGTTTAGTTGGCAAAGTGAATTCGGTTTCTTCCTGCTTGCTTGGCACAGTACAAGGCTTTATCTGCGCGTTTAAAGACATCCTCTGCATCTGCATCATGTTTACCGACTTCAGCAACCCCTATACTGACCGTGAAACACAGCACTTCTTGTTCATAGTGCACTTCCATCGCTTCAATTGTTGAACAGATGCGTTTAAAGACCTGCATCGCTTCATCACCTAAGCAGGCGGGTAGAATAATCGCAAATTCCTCACCACCAATACGAGCTAAAAAGTCCTCGTCACGCAGTATGCTACGGATTTGTTTGGCCATCTTTTTCAGCACATGGTCACCTGCTGTATGCCCATAACAGTCATTCAGCTGTTTAAAATGGTCAATATCTAAGATGCCTATCGTAAAGGGCACGCGAGTATGGCTGAAGTGCTGCATGGTTTGATTACTTTCTTGCACAAATACTCGACGGTTAAAGGTTCCTGTGAGTTCATCTGTAGACGCTAAGACAGCCATTTCTTGAACTTGTAAATGCAGTTTAATGTTTAAAGCTAACCATGTGGCGAGGCTCTGTAAAAGAATCGCTTGTTGTAGGGTGTAGTGATGTTTACGTTGATCTGCCACATTTAAGGTGCCAATACACACGCCATTGTGAATCATGGGCGCATCCATACAGGTGCCCATGCCATGCTCGGAAAGCATTTTACAATCCAGCTCATCCGACTGAGCGAGGTCATCGCAAATGATCAGTTGAGACTGGGCAAAGACTCGTCCGACAAAAGTCTGCCCAATCGGAATTTTAAAATCCATCGGAATCGCATGATTACCAGAGATCGAATACAGCTTGAGATATTCTTCAGTATCTTGCAAGGTAATACTGGCCCGATCCGCATCAAACACGTGAGAAATCCAGTAAGCAATGGTATCTAGAACAGCTTGCAAGGAGTCTGCTTTACTCAAGTCGTGGATGAAGTCTACGGGGAGTTGAATGGAGTGTGCGCCATCAAAGCCAGATAATTGGCTTGGGGTAAATGATCGTTCAGTTAATTGTTTCTTGTTTATCATTCAATTCGGTATCTCTATAAAATAGTATCCAATTTAGTCTTTGTTTGTTTTGCTCTTAGAAAGTGGACATTACCTTTTAGATTTGATCATGCTATATAAATCGCATTTCTCCAACTTCAATGTGTAATTAAATTGAAAAAAAAACGATATATTTTTACTTTAAATTAAAAATAACCTACAGCGCAAATGTGGCATTTACATGTGGATGACCCGCGGGTCATCTGAGTGACAAAAAAAGAGCACCTGAAGTGCTCTTTTTTGCAGTTAAACGCCGTGATTAGTCACGAACAAATTCAACTGTGCCATTTGCCAATGACTTTACGCGTGCCAAAGATTCAACGCGGTAGCCTTTTTCAAGCAAAATGTCACGACCAGGTTGGAATGATTTTTCAATCACAATACCCACACCTACGACTTCTGCTTTCGCTTGGTGAATTAAGTCAATCAGACCCAATGCTGCTTGACCATTGGCCAAGAAGTCATCAATCACGAGGGCTTTGTCAGCTGAACTGATGTGCTTATTTGAAATTGCAATCGTGCTTTCCGTTTGCTTGGTAAACGAAAAGACTTTTGAGCGGTAAAGGTCATCTTTTAAGGTTAAAGATTGGTATTTACGCGCAAAAATAACGGGCACGCCCAGTTCTAAACCTGCCATGATTGCAGGTGCGATACCTGATGCTTCAATCGTGATGATTTTAGTGATGCCTGCATCTTTAAAACGAGCAGCAAATTCTTTACCGATTAATTGCATCATAACCGGATCAATTTGGTGGTTTAAGAAAGCATCAACTTTCAGAACTTCATCAGATAGAACGATACCTTCGCTTAAGATTTTCTGTTCTAGTGCGTACACGGGAGAATCCTCTAGGGGCAGGTGCTTTTTCAAGCAAAAGCGTATTTTAGGAAGCACCTGAAAAAATGCAAGTAAAATTCGTCAAAATGACTAATTGCTTACACCTTTATAACCCGTTAATAGCAATCCATAGGATGTTTTCTTATCCACATGGCTGACTTTGACTGGAAGGTAGTCCAATTTAGGTGCTAACCAGAAAATGGTTTCGCGGCCAGGTTTGTCATGTTTCATGACCACTTTAATGGTGTCAAAGGTGCCATAATCTGTTTTGACTGACTCAGAACCCTGCTTCACAAATTTACGTGCTTCCACTTCTTTGGCATCGGCCAAATAATAGGTCGATTTTAAACCGCCATTTTTGATGTCTTCCCGAAGCTGTAATTCAGCATTCAGTTCATCCAGTACGCCGGCTTTCCAAGCGAAAGAACGCGCTTCTTTGTCTTTCTTGGTATTGATGGTTTTTGCCGCTGGATTGAAGTTAATACTCATGGTGTTGTTATGCACCAAAATTTTACTACTACGGCTAAAACTGCTGGACTGAATTTGCTTACCATTGAAACTAAAGCGACTGCTTTCGGTTGCAGAGGCGATACCACCAGCTTTGGCTGCAAAGACATAGTTCCAGTTGTTGCCCGATTTCGATAACGTACGTGTCGCTGAGCCCATGTTTTTGCCATTATAGTTAAATTGATAACTGGCTTGGAATGGACTCATGGCAAAGGTTTGACTTGAGAAACCGACAAAGAGCAAGGTACTGACACCTGTTGCCATTGCGACTGTTTTCAACATTGATTTAGCCATAAGAAAAAGTTTCCTATTCAGTTGTAGGCACAAATTTTTTGCATAGAAATATTATGCACGCTGATTATGAAGAAAAAATTCGAAACATAGGGCAAACTGTAGTTTTATGTTTCTTTTACCCACCTTAAGTCACATTTTAGTCGCAGCATCCCGAGTTATTTTTGTCGAATTGGCGAGACCGTGCTTTCGTCTAGATTGGGTTCAATCAAGTCATCGATAGAGGTTTGCGAAAACTTATTAAATAACGCTGTTAAGTTGACATTACCGATCACCACCAATTCTGCTTCACGCAATACGGCATGATTGACATGGACTTTACCTAAGGTATCGATAATAGAACGATTTTTTCCTAACCAGCGATTAAGATCCAAATGCAGTAGATCATCTTTGACTTTAATCACATTCAGTTTTTCTAAAATCATGCCTAAGGGGTCTTGGTTTAGGACTTTTTGATAAAAGAATAGGGCACAGCGCACACCCATTTTATGAAATACCGTTGGGTATTCAGCATCCAGCACACTGGTGTCACTGATTTGCTCAAATACGATCAACTGCGTTTTTTTATTTAACTCCATTTGTGCCAGTTTCAAATCTACCGAAAGTGTGAGTTTGAGCCCGTTATAGTCGAGCGTGGCATATAAACGTAACCAATCATCATGTAAGTCGGCATGCAAGTCTTTCAACATTCTCACGTTGTCGGTCACAAAACGTTGAAAAGTGGCATTTAAAAAGACTTGAGACATTGGAAACTCGCGCTCATCCTCAATAAATCCTTCCGCCTTTTGATAAACTTGGCGTAAACGATTTGAAATGTTGGAAATAAGCGTTTGCATAAGAGGCGTCCTAGCGAATCAACGTGTTTGAGCGATCAGATCTCTGGTCGAAATGTTTGAAAAATACTGCTCATGAACCTTGCAGTTTAGCAAAATTAATTGCACCATTTTCATGATTTTATGAAACAGTGAATCTAAATGGCACAAGGTCTCATTCTACGCAATAAAATGAAGACTGTGTCTATTTTATACTGCGCGCCTGCGCTTTGGGGAACAAGACAAATTGTCGGTTTGGTGTGATGCTTAGAAAAATAAATGTAATGCCTTTGGCTCATGATTGGTGGAAAGACCCAATTTTTACAGCGACCGTTGTGCTGGCGGTATTTTTGCATCTCGTGATTTTGACTTTGCAATTTGCGATGCCTCAAGAAAATGATGCGGCAGTGAAAGAAATTGCGGTTACCTTGCGTCCTTCTGATCAAAAAATTGAAAACGCAGATTTTTTAGCACAAGCCGATCAACAAGGTTCAGGGACTTTTCGTGAGTCACATCGCATGTCGAGTGACATGCCCGCACCGATGCTTGAGCAAAGTACAGGCGAACAGCAGCGTGAAACTTTAGAACAGATTCAACAAAAACGTGAGCTGAATTTTGAAGAAAAGCTGTTAATGACGACCTTAAGTTGGCAAAAACAAGCTGAGGATAACCAGCGCAAAAAAGCCATGGAAGAAATGAACAGCCAGTTTCAAGCCAAAGCAGCAATGGTAGCCAGCCTTGAAGCGCAATATTTACAACGCCAACAAAACTTTAGCCGTCAGCAAAAAATTAAAACAGTCGATGGTATTCAAGCCAAGCAAGATATTTCGGCCGCCTATCTTGAAAAGTTCCGTCAGAAAGTGGAATTTTATGGCAACCGTTACTATCCAGAAGCAGCTAAACAGCAGCGGTTGGCGGGTGAAGTGCGTTTAATGGTGATTCTAAATGCATCAGGAGGTATCCGCGCTATTCGTCTGATTGATAGTTCAGGCCATGAGATGCTTGATGAGGCTGCAAAAGCGTCGGTGCGTAAAGCCGCACCATTTGGTGGATTTGATGCCAAAATGAAGGATATTTCTGAGTTACGCATTGTGCGTACATGGCGTTTTGACCCAGCAGAGGCAGAGTTTGAAGTGCACTGAGCTGTGCACCTTTAAGTGTACTTTGATGATTTTGCTTATTTCGGTTTATTGGGTTGCGCGGACATAGGCACCGTCTTGATGTCCACCGATCCAAGTCACAATTAAATGAGACTCTTCCACATCTAGGCGGCTAGGAAAAATTTCTAAATGCTTGCTATATTTCGGCAGTGCCTTTAAACCAATGCAGTTGCCGTTTTTCCACCATGTCCCTTCAGCATATTGGTCTAAAGAGCCGACAGCTAAGTACCATTTAAATTTACCGTTGGTCTCTAGTAAAAGTTCGGAACCGACCTCCATAACACCCTGCAAATAATAATGCCCAGCCCAAGCCTGAGCTGAGTCTAGAAACTTCACTTCTTGGCAGGATGTTTGATTTTCATCATTGCTATTGGCATAAAGTGGCATGGTGCAGGATAGGGCGATAATGCAGAGTAGTTTTGAAATCGATGTATGCATTTTTATAATCTCTTCATCTATTTTTCATCTTGTATTATTTTTAGCATAAATAAACCCGACACATCGAGATGTATCGGGTGAGTTGTTTCAAATCTAATAGTTACTGTTCTAAATAAGGGTTTTCGAAACCGAGTTTAGCCAAAATTTCAATTTCGATGCCTTCCATTTCTTCAGCATCTGCTTCTGATGTTTCATGGTCATAGCCCATAAGGTGCAAAGTGCCATGGACCAGCATATGAGTGAAATGCGTCAGTGGCGCTTTGTTTTGTTCTTTTGCTTCCGACAACACCACAGGAATACAAATGACCAAATCGCCAATGGGAAATGAGTCAAGAATCTGCGCCATTTCATCGGGCAAATCGCTCGGAAAAGACAACACATTGGTTGATTTATCTTTGCCACGATATTCCAAATTCAATTTATGACTTTCATCATGGTCAACACAAGCAATACCAATTTCACAGTTACTCTGTGTGCCAATATGACGTAAAACAGTTTCTACAACTTTTTTGAGATAGCCACGTTTCAAGACCAATTCAGGAGCTTGAAAGTCCTGTTGTAGAGAAAGACTCAGTTTCAAAATAGATCCTTAAATAATGACATCTGCGGGCATTTTAAAATGCCCGCAGGCTTTAACTTAATGCTGAGCATCAGCAGCGGCGTCATTTTCAGCCACTAAGGCTTCTTGACGCGCTTTGCGTTCAGCACGTGCTTCAGCGGTTAGGCGATGTTGTTCTGCATCCCATCCCTCATAAGCTTCAACAATTTTTTGCACCAGTTGGTGACGTACCACGTCACGTGAGTGGAAACGGGTGATGTGAATTTCTTTGATCTTGTCGATGATGCGTAAAGCATGTGCTAGACCAGATTGCTGGCCACGTGGTAAGTCGACCTGTGTGATATCTCCAGTAATCACTGCACGTGAACCAAAGCCTAAACGTGTGAGGAACATTTTCATTTGTTCAGGTGTGGTATTTTGCGCTTCGTCTAAAATCACAAAAGAGTGGTTTAAGGTTCGACCACGCATATAAGCCAGTGGTGCGACTTCAATCACCTGACGTTCAATCAGTTTGGCCACTTTTTCAAAGCCAAGCATTTCATACAAGGCATCGTAGAGTGGACGTAAATACGGATCAATTTTCTGGCTTAAATCACCTGGGAGGAAACCCAGTTTTTCACCTGCTTCAACGGCAGGGCGAACCAATAAAATCCTTTGAATTTCGTTACGTTCTAGCATATCGACTGCGGCTGCAACGGCGAGATAGGTTTTACCTGTACCCGCAGGTCCAATACCAAAAGAAATATCACTTTGTAGAATACGCTGCACATAACGCTTTTGGTTAGCACCGCGTGGATTGATACGACCTTTACGGGTTTGGAGCCACACTTCATCTAAACCAGTGTGCTCTTGCCCATCAAGGTCTTCTTGCAATTCACGGTCAGTCTGACTGCCTTGAATCATGAGGTGTAAGGTGTCGGCACTGATTTGTACCGTATTTTCTGCTTCTTCATGCAGGCGATGAAGCAGACCTTCTGCTCTCTCAACTGCATCCATTTCACCATCGACATAAAATGCATCACCTCGATGGGAAATAGTGACATCTAAACGCTGTTCGATTTGTTTCAAATGACCGTTATAAGCACCGAGCATGCTCTTTAAACGTTCAATTGAAACCCCAGGAAAAGTTACTGTACGTCGAATCGCTGCAGTCAAGAGAATTCCTTTAAGTAGTCAGAATCTATTCCCTTACATTACGCCACGTCAGGCTCAAGATTCAAGAGTTCACCATAAACAAAATTCAAAGTTTTAATCTCTGTCACTTCGATTTCGGCGAAACGTCCGACCCATGCTGCATCACCAATAAAACTCACATAACGAGTGTTATCCGCCGTGCCAATCAGTAAGTTTGGATCTTTGTCTGAAACTTTCTCGACCAAAACGCGTTGAATGGTGCCGAGCATGGCATCGGTCTTTTCAATACTCGAGCGTTTGATCCATTTTTGAACTTTACTGAGACGCTCTTTTTTCACCTCTTCAGAGGTGGTGTCTTCAAGATCAGACGCAGGTGTACCTGGACGTTTTGAATAGACAAAACTGTAGGAATGGTCGAAGTCCATATCTTTGATGAATTGATAGGTTTCTTCAAAGTGCGCATCGGTTTCACCCGGGAAACCAATGATGAAGTCACTGGATAAATGCATATCTGGGCGGACTTTGCGTAATTTGGAAATTTTGTCGATATACACATCAATGGTGTGGTTACGCTTCATGGCTTGCAGAACATCGTTTGAGCCACTTTGCACGGGTAAATGCAGATGCGACACCATTTGCGGTAGGTCACGGTAGCATTCAATCAAGTCATCATTAAACTCAAGTGGATGTGAGGTGGTGTAGCGTAAACGACCAATCCCCGGAATTTCTGCAACAAGACGTAACAAGTCTGCAAAAGTACAGATATTGCCTTCGAACGTTTCACCGCGGTAACCATTGACGTTTTGACCCAACAAAGAAATCTCACGGACACCTTTTTCGGCTAAGGTGGCAATTTCTGCTAAAACATCATCCAGCGGGCGAGAAACTTCTTCACCACGGGTGTAGGGCACCACACAGAATGAACAATATTTTGAACAACCTTCCATAATTGAAACAAAAGCCTTGTAACCTTCCACACGCGGTTCAGGTAAAAAGTCGAATTTTTCAATGTCAGGGAAAGAAATATCTACCAATTTGATTTTTTCTTTCTTGGGTTTTTCAATTTGATCAAAGTGCTGATCCAGCATTTGTGGCAAACGGTGCAAGGTTTGCGGGCCAAAAATCATGTCGACATAATTGGCACGTTTTTGAATGTTGTCACCTTCTTGAGAGGCCACACAACCACCGACACCAATGATCAGGTCTGGATTTTTGTCTTTCAGCTTGCGCCAGCGGCCCAATTCAGAGAACACTTTTTCTTGGGCTTTTTCACGAATCGAGCAGGTATTCATCAGTAGAATATCAGCTTCTTTCGGATCTTGAGTCAGCACATAACCGTGCGAGTCGCCAAGTAAGTCTGCCATACGGTGACTGTCATACTCATTCATCTGACACCCTTGCGTTTCGATATACAGTTTTTTAACTGATCCATCGATGGCTGGGGTGTGCTGTGGCTGGGTAACAGTGTTTTCTGAGGCAGCTTGGGCACCATTTGGAATGAAGGTTTGAACCGTCATGTAGGCTCCTAAGGGGGATAAATCTAGGTTTTTGTGTCTGATCGGTATCTGTGGCGGCGAAAGCAGAGCTTGGCTGGCGACAAAAAAGGATGATCAAACACCATGTGAAATCTACGAAAGGCGCATATTTTAGCAGGAAATCTGAATAAACTTATAGCTTTAAATCTGAAGCTAAAAAGATTGATTTGTGAAGTGAAAATGCAGGAGAATTAATATTGTCTAATCATAAGGTTACATAAGAGAACAATAGAGTCTGTTATGAGTTATTAAACTAATGAAAATGATGAGACGAGACTAGGCAATCCAAAGATGACTGAAGGCAAACCCATGTTAAAACGATTACAGAATAAATATTATCAAGTGTTTGCGTTGGGTGTGGCTGCCTTAGGTCTATCGGCAGTGACACATGCCGCAGATGAACAGTTTAATGATGCCTTGCGTGCAGCAAATGCAGGCAATGTTGGTTTATTACAACAATATCAAAGCAGTATGCAGGGTGATGTACTGGGCTATTATCCTGAATACTGGGTGCTTAACAGTAATTTGGCATTGCAACCTGCGGCGAATATTGTTGGATTTGCACAGCGCTATCCTCAATCTGCTATGGCTGAGAAGTTAGCAGCAGATTACATCGAAGAAAAAGTCAAAATGGCCGACTTTACTTCTGCGCAGCCGGTATTGGCCTATGTGTCCAATGCAGATCGCGCAGAAAGTTGTGCTATAGCACAAGTCCGTGCCAAGTCTGGCGACCCTTTGGTTTTTGCTGAATATAAAGATGTTTGGCTCACGACCAATTCACAGCCTGAGTCTTGTACGGGGCTGGGGCGCATGATGTTGTCTAGTCCACTGATGACGGAACAAGACAAACAACAACGTTTATGGACGCAGCTACGTGCAGGGCAGTCAGGTCAAGCGATTGCAACCGCACAGACCATTGGCATGAATCTGTCTTTGGCGCAGCTGAATAGCATTCAAGTCGATCCACTGAACTATCTCTGGTCCGCACCGAAAGCATCGGCGGCAGATCAAGCATATTTAATTTATGCCATTGGCCGTTTAGCCGACAGTGATCTAAATACTGCACTGGCGTCGGTCAAGCGTGCTGCAGAGGGGACACCTGAGTTGGTACAAAAAGCGTTGTACCGTACCGTGGGGTATATCGGTGGCACAACCGTTATGAAAAACAATTTTAATGTGGAAGTGTTGCAAGCCTTTGATCGGAGCTATGGTTTAGCACTGAGTGAAGAAGAAGCTGAAATTTATGCACGTCAAGCCATTCGTTTCGGCGCATGGGAGAGTGTCATTCGTGCCATTGATGGAATGAGTGTGACGCAGAAACAAGAAGACCGCTGGCAATATTGGTTAGCCCGTGCTTCAGAACAACGTGGTGATGCAAAGTCAAAAGCACTGGCGCGCGAGATCTTCAAAAAATTGTCAGTAGGTGACGATTATCATAACTTATTGGCAAAAGATCGTATTGGTCAGCGTTATCAAACGATTCCAGCCAATACCCAACCGAGCAATGCGGATGCGCAGCGTTTGAGCCAAGATATTCACTTTAGTCGCGCTTTTGCACTACGCAACGTCAATGCGCCAGACAATTATGTTAACCGTGAATGGAATTGGGCTGTTCGACAAGCTTATTTAAAACAAGATGATGGCTTAATTTTAGCTGCTGCCAAACGTGCAACAGAAATGGGATGGTATGACCGAGCGATCTATGCAGCGGATCGAACCGTCAAGCAACATAACTACAGTTATCGTTATGCCATGCCGCATCAAAGCTATGTGGTCAGCCATAGTCGCAATGCAGGCATAGATCCTGCATGGGCGTATGGATTAATGCGCCAAGAAAGCCGATTTGTTACCCATGCTCGCTCGCATGTTGGAGCTGGTGGTTTGATGCAAATCATGCCAGATACGGCAAAACTAGTCGCTAGACAAATGGGTGAAACCTATAATCCTGCTGCACTGAGTGATATGAATACCAATGTTCGTTATGGCACATTCTACTTGTCCATGATTCAAAGCCAATTAAGCAACAGTCCTGTACTTGCCACAGCAGGTTATAACGCAGGGCCAAATCGTGCGCGCCGTTGGCAGCCTGATAATCAGCCGATTGCGGCGGATCAATACACAGAAAGTATTCCTTTGACTGAAACTCGCGATTACGTCAAGCATGTCATGAGTAATGCGACCCATTATGGTGTTCTGCTTGGACAGGGGCCACAGTCGATCACCCAGCGCATGCAAAATATCCCTTTTAGAAGTCAATAATAAAGGCCTAGGCATTTTATGGTTTTGATGTCATCCCAATCAGTCTTAACGCAAAAGCTTCTGCTATTGATCAGCAGCGGCATAGCTATGGGATTTTTTGCGACATCAGCCCATGCGACACCGACCGTGTTTGGCTATGTGATGGAAGTTCAAATGACACCTGCCGTGTGTTTGTTTGATAGCCAAGGCTCAAAGAAACGGAAATGTTTGGAAGGTTATTCACTCAATATTACTGGCTTGTACCCTGAAACTACAACACGAGAGTGTCAGACCAAATCTTCAGGTGTATTGTCTCCACTTCAAACTAAAGTGGTGGCTAGGGTGATGCCCGATGAGCATGCACGTCGCCAGTTGTGGGCAGAAATTGGAGGATGTGTGCCGATGAGTGCCAGTCAATATTTTCGTAACGTGATTAATTATGCGGAACGTTTAAAAATTCCCGCAGATTTGACTTCATCTGAAAATAAAACTGCGCAACTTAATACCTTGCGAGGGCAGTTTCAGCGTTTGAACCCCGGGCTGCCTGCAAGCGGGTTACGTTTTAGCTGCCGTACTCACCGCCAAACCAATATTTTGACCGAAGTCAAGGTCTGTTATAAACCCAATGGTCAGTACAAAGCTTGTGCAGAGAATATACAAGAAAACTGTCCAAATTCTTTTGCGATCAAGGGTTCTTACTAATCTCTTTCCTTAAATTAATTTATATTTCCTATCATACTTTTGTTGGAATTCATTCTCTTTTACATGCATATGCCAAAGTATTGGAGTACAATCTTTGCCGTTTATGATTATTAAGATTAGATAGAACAGCTATTTAATCATATAACGTTCCTCAAATGGAGATAAGTACATGAAGCAACCTGTTCGCGTTGCCGTTACTGGCGCTGCTGGTCAAATCGGTTATAGCCTATTATTCCGTATCGCTAGTGGCGAAATGTTAGGTAAAGACCAACCAGTTATTCTGCAATTGTTAGAAGTTCCTTTTGAGAAAGCTCAAGCTGCGCTTAAAGGCGTAATGATGGAATTAGACGACTGTGCTTTCCCATTATTGGCTGGCATGATCGGTACTGATGATCCAAAAGTTGCATTTAAAGATGCTGACTACGCGTTATTGGTTGGTTCACGTCCACGTGGTCCTGGTATGGAACGTGCTGACTTATTGAAAGTGAACGGTGAAATCTTCATCGGTCAAGGTCAAGCACTAAACGAAGTTGCTAGCCGTGACGTTAAAGTACTTGTTGTAGGTAACCCTGCAAACACAAATGCTTACATCGCAATGAAATCTGCTCCAGATCTTCCAGCGAAAAACTTCACAGCAATGTTACGTCTTGACCACAACCGTGCGTTGACTCAAATTGCTCAAAAAGCGGGTGTTGCTGTAGCAGACATCAAAAACATGACTGTTTGGGGTAACCACTCTCCAACGATGTATGCTGACTACCGTTTTGCAACTGTAAACGGCGAAAGCTTAAAAGATAAAATCAACGATGCTGACTGGAACGCGAATGTATTCCTTCCAACTGTTGGTAAACGTGGTGCTGCGATTATCGAAGCGCGTGGTTTGTCTTCAGCTGCTTCAGCTGCGAACGCTGCGATCGACCATATGCGCGATTGGGCTATTGGCACAAATGGCGAATGGGTAACGATGGGTATTCCTTCTGACGGTTCTTATGGTATTCCTGAAGGCGTAATGTACGGTGTTCCTGTAACTTGCGAAAATGGCGAATACACACGTGTTGAAGGCCTAGAAATCGATGCGTTCAGCCGTGAGCGTATGGACAAAACTCTTCAAGAACTTGAAGAAGAGCGCGCAGCAATTGCTGACATGCTTAAATAATTAAAAACCGATCGGTTTAAGATCTGTTTTGAAAAAGCACTCCATTTGGGGTGCTTTTTTATATGGGGTGTTTATTGAACAAAAAATAACATGCTGTGATGTAGATACAACTGAGCATAGGTGCCCAAAGGTTTATTCTAAAAGGGCATGATCAGGGCTTGAGGAGAACAATGATGTTTGACCAACAACCGACTTTAGAACTTTTATTTGAACAATTGGGGCTTGATGCGAGTGCGGAAGCAATCGATCAGTTTATTGAAACACACCAACTTACTTCAGACGTTCCATTGCATAAAGCACCCTTTTGGTCAAAAGCACAGCATGACTTCATTATCAGTAATTGGAAAAAAGATGATGAATGGGCAATGGTGATCGACCTGTTAAATGAACAATTACATACAGAACATACGTTTTCAAGATCGTGTCATTTATAATCACAAATTGAAACAACAAACCTAGTTTTATGACTAGGTTTTTTTAGAAAATACATATAAGTTAATTCAATAATAATTGACAATAGTATTGATAAGGAGGCCGAGATGCTCAGTCAACATAAACCATCCTTAGAGCTTTTATTTTCGCAACTGGGACTCGCCAATAGTGCGGCTGCCATCGAGTTATATATTCGTACGCATCAACTTCCTGCTCATCAATCTTTACACGATGCACCGTTTTGGAATTCCGCACAACGTGCGCTATTAATCAGTCATTTGGTTCAAGATGATGATTGGGCGATTATGGTTGATGAACTCAATCAACAGCTACATCTCGATGCTTATAAACTTCAAACTGCCTAAATTGATTTTATGCCGCCGCCATTTGAATACTGGAATTGACCCATAAAAAAACGCCTGATTTCAGGCGTTTTTTTATTTGTACATTTTAGTGCAATTTACTTTGCATCAGCTTGATAAACCAATCTTCTTGATGAAGGTCAACAAAAGCGGCATGTTCACGCAGTAAAACGAAATCAAACTCGGTACTTTTCGCATATTTGCCAAGCCAGTGTCGTGCCAATGCTGACTCTTTTCTACTGACCGAGGCATAGGCCAAAAACAGGTAAATATCGCCCTGACCATAGCTGGTCAGCGGTTTTAAAATTTGCTGTGTAATCAGTGCAAAGCGATCTTCTTTGGTGATTTCAAAGTACAGCATATAAGCCTTAGCAAGGTGCAAAGACAAATTGAGGTACAAAGATAGAGGCATTTCCTCAAACTCAATTCGACCTTGCTCAAGTAATACTACTGCTTCTTGTAAAAAGTGGACTTGCTCTTGACGTAGTTGGCTTAGTGTGACCAACTGTAAGCGCAAATCAGCACGCTCAAGTGCTAATTCAGGGCTATTGCCTTGTAGGTAGAGTTGATCTGTTTCACCAATACGCTGAATAATTTGTTGACTGCTGGCACGCATCGGTTACATCCTCATCAATTGATGTTCAGTATATGAGGATACTTCTTACAATTTAAAGTCTTTTTGCTTGAATCATAGGATTGTACTGTCACTCCGTAACCATCCAGTAATCGATAAACGCTGATGTTTGGCTTCTAAAACCTCATGCAGCAAGTCACTTTGAAACAATGCAATACGATTCGGTTTGGGATGTAGCACATGCCAAATGTCATTTTTATCTTGCAGATGAAGTTCACCGCCCCAATCGTCTTGCCAATCTTCGTGTAAATAATAGACCGTAGAAATCATGCGGCCATTTTTACCTTGAGGATTATCACGGTGTAGGGCATAAAACTCGCCAGCGTTATAGCAAGCAAAATGTGCTTCGACGTCTCGAATACCAAGATAAAAGGCACGATTTAGTTCCTGACCCAAACTATAAAGGGCTTGAACATGATGATGAGAAATAACGAGCTCGGGATTGAGCCATAAAATGTGATCACTACGGATTATGCTGATGACACCGTTTTGAATAGCGGCTTCACGAAAGAGGTTTAAGTTCGAAGTACATTCTTCAATGAGTTGATGTACATAGTCATCAGAGTAGGCGTCATCAATGATGGCAAAACCATGTTGATCTAAATCATCTAGGATTTGATCAACATTCCAAGACTTTGGGAGAAGAACTGCTTCCATTACATTAACCTAAAAAAGACAAAGAAAAGCCACGGTTATTCTAGTGTATGAAAGCAATCTGAACGAAACTATTTTTCATGCTAAAATACTCATTGATTTTAGGAATGATAGAAACATGAATTACCGTCACCACTTCCATGCAGGTAACTTTGCAGATGTCATGAAGCATGTCCTTTTGCTTCAGATTTTGACTCGCCTCAATCAAAAAGATAAACCTTATCGTTATATTGATACGCATGGCGGTGCTGGTAAATATGATTTATCGACTTCAGAAGCACAAAAGTCGGGTGAGTTTTTAAATGGTATTCACCGTTTAGTAAAACTTGATGACTCGATTAAGCGTAATGCGCCTGAAGGTGTTCAGCAGTATTTAAAAATTGTTGAAAAAATGCGTGAAGGTTCAGGCAAAGGTGCTTATCCGGGTTCGCCATGGTTTGCATTGGAAGGCATGCGCGAAATCGATAAAGCCACTATTTTTGAAATGCAACGTGATGTATTTCAACAGTTATATTACAACGTTCGTGATAAACGCGCAGGCTTACATGAGCGCGATGCGTATGAAGGGTTATTTGGCGTTATTCCACCCAAAGAAAAACGCGGATTAGTGATGATTGATCCACCTTACGAAGTGGAGCGTAAAGATTTCCCTCAATTGGTTGATCTCATAGCGACTGCATATAAAAAATGGCCAACGGGTGTGTTTGCAATTTGGTATCCAATCAAAGATCGCGCCATGATTGACCGTTTTGAAAAGAAAATGATTAAAACCGGTATTCGCCGTCAGTTGATCTGTGAAGTATGTGTTTGGCCAGATGATACCCCAGTGGGCTTAAATGGTTGTGGTCTGTTGGTGATTAACCCACCTTGGAAGTTTTCTGAAGATGCAGATGAGGCGCTACAATGGTTATTCCCACATTTACGTATGAGTGAAAATGGTGGTCATGCTGCTGTTCGTTGGTTAGTTGGCGAATAAAGATAGACTAGTAAGAGAAAAGGCTACATTAGGATCGACAGAGAATGACAAATATAAATAAACCTGAAAGCGAATCTTCACCCCGCAGTACGCCTACTTTTGATGGGATTACTTTCGAGGTAGAAGAAGAAGAGCACACACAGGAAGGTCAAAAAGTAAAACGTCGAGGTATTTATTTGTGGCCGAACCTGATTACAACGGCAGCGTTGTTGTCAGGTTTTTATTCCATCATTGCCAGTATGAATGGCAACTTCCAGCAAGCGATTTATGCCATTTTCTTGGCAGCGTTGTTGGATGGCTTGGACGGCCGCGTTGCACGAGCCATTGGTGCGCAGAGTGCTTTTGGTGAGCAGTATGATTCTTTATCTGATCTATTGGCGTTCGGTGTTGCGCCCGCTATTTTGATGTATAGCTGGAGCTTGGATTCGCTCGGTCGTATTGGTTTGGCATGTTGTTTTGTCTACACCGCCTGTGCTGCGTTCCGTTTAGCACGTTTTAATGTGCAAATCGGTGTGGTGGATAAGCGCTACTTTATTGGTGTAGCTAGTCCACTTGCCGCCATTATTATTATTTCATTGGTTTGGGTCGGACTCGATTTCCCAGAAATTTTTGATATTCGTGAGCGGGGGATTCAAGCCATCAGCGCAGCAGTGATTGTGTCTGTGGGGCTCCTCATGATTTCGAATATTAAATATTATTCATTTAAGACGGTAGATCGTAAGCGCGTTCCATTTTTTGTCCTTCCTATCGCGGTCTTTATTTTTGCTGCAATGACTTACAATATTCCTGTCGGTATTTTAGTTATTTCCTTGATTTATGCATTATCTGGCTTTATTACTACGTTTTTAGCTCGACGTCAGCACAGCCCATTATGAGTTAATGATATGTAGAAGGAGTATGCTATGTGGTTGTTCCAAGATTTTCTCGATCAGTCTAAACAACTTAATCATCAGGCTCCTTCATGGTCACTCCCTGCGTATCATCCACCCAATAAAAAATATAAAATTATTCATCAAGCTTTAACCATTCCCAATCTTCCTGCACCATTACATTATTTAAATTTTTTGAGCATGATTGGTCAGCCCAATACGCCCATGTTTCGCAATAACAGTGCAATCAGAACTACACCCTTAGATACGGCTACCGTATTGGCCAGTAGTAGTCCACATATGGCAGGGCAGCTGAACCGCTATTCAATTTCTGTGGAATGTTCATTTCAAGAAAAAACATTTAAATTTGCCAATAAAGAACAGCTCATGGGAGCATTCCCAAAATTTCAAATTCAAAGAAAAGACACAGAATTGAGTTTTGAGATTGAAATAACAACAACACCGCTGATTTCACATTTCACCAAATTGCGTTTTGGTCTTGCCGAACATTGGTCTGTATTGTGTCGATGTCAGGGAGAAGTTAAATATAAAGAACAGTGCTATGACATTGACCAGTTAGGGGCTTTTGAATACGCGCGCAGTATCGACTTTAGTTATTTACCCTTAGCGTTTTTCACATATCAAGTCATTAATCTGCTGGATCAGCGTCAGTTATTGTTAGAACAAATTCGAGATTCGTTTAATCGAATTGTGCAGTCACGTATCTACATACGTGATTTGCAAAAACAACAAACCCATATGTTTGATCGGATGGTTCGCTTTCAAGTTCATCGTGTTTATCCTGCTGTGAAAACTCCCAATGGGCAAAAAATGTATTTACCGCGAGAGTTTGAATGGCATTATCAAGATGAGCAGGGGCATTACATTCATCTTTACGCACAAAGTCGTGGTGATTTTAAATTTGGCTTGGCTGCGGGTTATGTAGGTAGCTTTAAATATCAACTCAAAATGGATAATTATGAGGAACAGGGCGAAAGTGGTTATTGTGAATATGTGGATTGTCGTGCATTAAAGTGGCAAGAAAAAAAATCGCACGAAAAAAATCGAAATGAAATTGGAGAAATTGTCCCATTTTCACTCAAAAAATAAGAAAAAAGCATCCTTTTGCTGAATAAATAAACAAGCGGGAGTTTTTTTATAAATAATTGAGTAAAGGGGGTTGTGTTGAGTCGGGAATACTGTAGAATGCACATCCATCGGCGGTGATGTTGATTAAAACTTGTTGAGAAACAAGGATTTAGCTCAAGAGTCAAAATCTGGAAGTCTTGAATGAGTTTAAAAATAATTAACAAAACCAGTTGACTTCTTCTTGAAAGAGAGTAGTATAGCCGACCTAGCTTGCTGATGACGAATCAGCAAGAAGATC
>NZ_LSOD01000015.1:0-82166 GCF_001592855.1 Acinetobacter sp. BMW17 | reverse complement strand
AAGCTCGAAAATCATTTTAAAGCCTTTGATTTGACTTTCTTTTACCTTAATAACGGATTCGTTTAACGCCAGCATACTTTTTGAAACACCACCATGTTCCAATTATTCTAAGTAAATAAGTCAGAATTAAGCATTGGCAATTCTTAGCACTCAAGCCAATACTTATGTCACCCAACGCACCTGATTGGCCTCATCCACAACAACAGCGCAAAAAAAAGAGCCTCAATTGAGGCTCTTTCTAGTCGCTATTACAAATTATGCATTTGTTTCAGCTGGAATTTTTGGATAGCTTACGCCGCCCATTTGCTCTGCAATACGTAAAACTTGGCAGCTATAACCTACTTCGTTATCGTACCAAACATATGCAGTTAAACGGTTGCCCGAAGTGATTGTTGCTTGCGCGTCAAATACACCTGCTGTACGCGAACCGATAAAGTCAGATGATACAACTTCAGTCGAGTTGGTATAACCAATCTGACCTTGAAGGCTAGAGCTGATTGAGATTTTACGAATGTATTCATTCACTTCATCACGATCAACTTCTTTATCTAAAGTTAAGTTCAAAATCGCAAGTGAAACGTTTGGTGTTGGAACACGTACAGAGTTACCAGTCAATTTACCTTGAAGTGCTGGAAGTGCTTTAGCAACCGCTTTAGCCGCACCAGTTTCAGTAATTACCATATTCAACGTTGCAGCACGACCACGACGGTCCGCTTTATGGTAGTTGTCGATTAAGTTTTGGTCGTTTGTGAACGAGTGAACTGTTTCAACGTGACCATTCAACACTGTGTATTTGTCATGCAAAACTTTAAGTGTTGGTGTAATCGCATTCGTTGTACAGCTTGCAGCAGAGATAATCGTATCTTCATCAAGAATGTCAGCTTGGTTTACACCAAATACAACGTTCTTCATGTCGCCTTTACCAGGTGCAGTCAAGATCACACGTGCAGCGCCTGGGCACTTAAGGTGGTGAGCAAGACCTTCCGCATCACGCCATTTACCTGTGTTGTCGATCACTAATGCATTGCTAATACCATAATCGGTATAATCAACTTCAGTTGGGTTCGATGCATAAATCACTTTAATGAATTGACCATTTGCAATGATTGCTTCGTTTTCTTCATCAACAGAAATCGTACCAGAGAATGGACCATGGATTGAGTCACGGCGTAATAAAGACGCACGTTTTTCCAAATCACCATCAGATGATTTACGAACCACAATCGCTTTTAGGTTCAAACCACGACCAAGACCAGACTGACCAATCATTAAACGTGCAAGAATACGACCGATACGACCAAAACCGTAAAGAACAACGTCACGACCTTCTACTGAAGTCGCACGACCTTCTACAGATTTAACAGCGGTTGCGACAAATGCGTCAACATCGCCACCTTGCTCTTTAAATGCAACGGCTAATTTGCCTAGATCAATTTCAGCAGTACCGATATTTTCAATTTTAGCCAACGCTTCAAGAATTGGGAACGTGTGTACAACTGAAAGCTCAACGTCCATCATACGAGTGAAACGGTGCGCTTTTAAAATTTGGATAACTGAACGGTTAACTAAAGAACGTCCAAACACTGAAACCACAATATTTTTTTCACGGTAAAGCTGACCGATCAAAGCGATCATTTGTTCCGCGATTTCTTCACGGTTTTTCCAGCGACCTTGGTGTTCTGCGTGTAGGGCGATGATAGTCTCTTTGCTCACAGATACGTCCTCTAATTAATTTAATCTAAGCATAAATTTTAAAACCCAACAATTGTAAAGGATTTAACGCCAAGTTTGAATCGAAAGCTGTAAATGCATGATGTTTTTTGTCGTATATTCATTATTAATTTAAGAAATGATTGCATTTAGTCTTATGATTTTGCAGTATAAAAATTAAAAAAATATTTTTTTAGATAAAAAATAAACAGTTACGTAAATGATGTTTTATCAAACAGTCAACTATTCTTAAAGGGCAAAAAACAAATCAGAAACATGCTTATCGCCCAAATTCTAGTGCAATGACAGCTCCGAACATCATCAAATTAGTCTGAATGTTGCTGTTTTTCAAAATGCTCAATATTTCGTTCGAGCTGTTTTTTATTTTGTTGCTGTTTATATAAATGCAACACACCTTCAATAATCAGCAATAAGACTGCGAACCAAATTGGAATATAGGTAAACCACTCACCTGCCTCTATACGCTCTCCCATCGTAACCGATGCACCCGCTAAGAGTACTGGTTCTAAATAACTCAGCAAACCAAAAATCACAAAAGGTAAATAACGACTTGCTAAAATATAACTGCCCAAGCCCATCGCACTTAGAAAACCTAAACCAATGACAGCGAGAATAAGATGCGGAAACTGCTGCATCAACATCAAACTATCACTATGTACAAAACCTAAATAAAATGCGACAGGGAGGATTAAGCACAGATCCCACCAGAAGCCGCCTAAATGATCTGTTTTACAAACACGGCGCAAGAAGAAATACAAAGGATAAGCCACAGCAACATAGACTGTTTCCCATGCCATACTGCCAATACGCCAAATTTCATGTCCAACCCCAAGTACCGCAAAAGCGACCGCAACCATTTGCCAGCGGGACAGTTCTTCCTTATAGAGCACGCATCCCACTAACACCATCACCAAAGGCAATAAAAAATAGCCGAGGGATACTTGTAAGCCACGACCATTCATCGGTCCCCATAAAAATAGCCACAACTGCGTGGTACATAAAACCGAACTAAACAATAACCAAGCAAACATCCAAGGTTGTTTAAAGATACGCTTAAACAACTCCGAAATGAGTTTTAAATCACCACTCCACCACATGAATGCGGTTAAAAAGGGTAAGGTCGAAAGCATACGCCAAGCAAAAGTTTGCTCACTATCTAAGGGCTTTAAAAAAAAGGTATAAAAATACAAAACCCCAAAAGTGACGGATGCTAAAACCGATAGTGCAACACCTTTATACATCCTTCACTCCACATTGTTTTACACGATTTTAATAGGCGCCGATTATAAAGCGTTCGACTGTATAAAGCTTTATTATTCAAGTTTTAAAATACGTATATGAAACTAAAAAAGCCATGCTTCAGCATGGCTTTCAAGACTTAATAAATTTTACTTTTGCAATTGTTTGGTATGAATCAAATCATTCAAGTCATAACCCACTGACTTTGCATATTCTAAGTATTCATTAATGACCTTTTGGTCTGGTTGTGGCGAGCGAGAAAGCACCCACATATACTTACGGCGTGGCTCACCCACTAAAACCGTTTGATAGTCATCATCAATTTTTAAAATCCAATAATCCCCGCGTGCCACAGGTAACCAACGCACCGCCTCAGGTAAAAAACTCACTTTCAACTTACTATTAAAAGGGGGGTTTTGTACAAATGCCTCACCTATGGACTGCATCAGCTTGCCATCTTGAGCATAACAGCGGTTATCTACGGTCACATTGCCATTTTCATTCAGGGTATAAGTAGCCGAGACATTAGTTCCACATTTATTTTGGAAGTACATGGGCTTACGTGCAATTTCGTACCAAACACCCAAATAACGGTCTAATTCAACCTTATCCACCACGGCTAAGGGTTTGCTCTGGGCATAAGCCATGGTTGCCATGCCTAACCCGACTAAAACAGCACCACCTACAGCAATTTTGGCAAGCGTAAAACCCGCCTTTGGAAGATTTGCAGACATAAACTGTACCTTTAATATTTCAGAATTTATGATCTAAAAATAAACATCTCTTTAAAAAATAATGCTTTCTGCCCAAATTACTGTAGCGTTATGTAAATGTAACTTAGGTTAGAAGTTGTACTTTTAAGCGCAAAATTTCATCTCGTAGACGTGCAGCTTGCTCAAACTGTAGCTCTTTAGAAGCTTTTAGCATTTCTTTTTCCAGCTTGCTTAAATGCTTGGCAAGAAGTTTTGGATCGGACAGCAAGTGCTGCTCATCTGAACTGAGCGTTTGGTGTTGATCTGCAATACCACTTTCAACTTGATCATCTGTCAGCACTTCACCTGTATCAATATCCTTTTTATTTTGTCTGATGGTGCTACGCGGAATAATGCCATGCAGCTCATTAAAGACCATTTGTTTTTCACGACGACGGGCTGTTTCATCGATGGCTTTTTGCATCGAATCGGTAATCCGATCACCATATAAAATCGCTTTGCCTTTTACATTGCGTGCTGCACGACCAATGGTTTGAATCAAAGAGCGCTCAGAACGTAAGAAACCTTCTTTGTCCGCATCCAAGATCGCCACTAAAGATACTTCAGGCATGTCCAAGCCTTCACGTAGTAAGTTGATCCCGACGAGGACATCGTAGACACCTGAACGTAAGTCATGAATAATTTTCACCCGTTCAACGGTATCAATATCTGAGTGCAGATAAGCAACTTTGACTCCATACTCTTTTAAATACGAGCTTAAATCTTCTGCCATGCGTTTGGTTAAGGTGGTAACCAAAACCCGCTCATCTAGATCTTTACGGATATTGATCTCAGACAAGACATCATCAACTTGAGTCAATACTGGACGTACTTCAATTTCTGGGTCAATCAACCCTGTAGGACGAACCACCTGCTCAGCTATTTGTTCGGCTTTTTCAAGCTCGTATTTGGCCGGTGTTGCACTGACATAAATTGTTGCTGGCGTAATCCGTTCCCACTCTTCAAACTGCATTGGACGGTTATCTAAAGCACTAGGAAGACGGAAACCATAATTCACCAAGTTTTCTTTACGCGAACGGTCACCTTTATACATCGCGCCAATTTGCGGCACAGTCACGTGTGACTCATCAATAATTAGTAAGGCATCATCAGGAACATAATCAAATAAGGTCGGTGGTGCTTCGCCCGCAGGACGACCTGACAAATGACGTGAATAGTTTTCAATACCGTTGGTATAGCCCAACTGCTGCATCATTTCTAGATCATAACGGGTACGTTGCTCAATTCGCTGAGCTTCAAGCAATTTGTCATGTGCACGAAAGAAACCTAAACGCTCTTTTAACTCTTCACGAATCTTGCCTATGGCGCGCTCTAAATTATCTTTCGGTGTTACATAGTGACTTTTTGGATAAATGGTTACACGCGGAACTTTACGTACCAGTTTGCCTGTCAGTGGATCGAACCAACGAATCGAATCGACTTCATCATCAAACAACTCGATTCGAATCGCATGCTGATCCGATTCGGCAGGGAAAATATCAATAATTTCCCCACGGATACGATAGGTACCGCGTAAAAACTCAAGCTCATTACGGCTATATTGCATTTCCACCAAACGACGAATGACGTCATCACGTGCGATACGATCGCCCTGTACAATATGCAGCAGCATGCTCATATAGGCATTGGGGTCACCCAAACCATAAATAGCAGAAACTGAAGCAACAATAATTGCATCGCGACGTTCTAAGAGTGAACGTGTTGCAGATAAACGCATTTGGTCAATGTGGTCATTGATCGCAGAATCTTTTTCAATAAATGTATCTGAAGATGGCACATAGGCTTCAGGTTGGTAATAGTCATAATAACTAACAAAATATTCGACGGCATTGTTCGGAAAGAAAGATTTGAACTCACCATAAAGCTGTGCGGCTAAGGTTTTATTATGTGCCATCACAATGGTCGGACGTTGCGTCCGCGCAATCACGTTGGCCATGGTATAGGTTTTACCTGAACCCGTAACCCCAAGTAACAACTGGTCGTGATAGCCCTTTTCTATTCCAGCAACAAGTTTTTCAATGGCTTGCGGCTGATCACCTGCGGGTTGGTAATTGGTGACTAAATCAAAAGGTTGTTTCTCACTCACAGACATATCCCAAGATTTGCTTCTTCAACCGACTATTTTAACAGATTCAATCCCGAGCAATTCTTGCTTTTAGATTTTTAATGTAATTTACTGAAAATATTACAAAGATTTTTCACTTGACCCCCCCGTATTTCAAGGGCAACATGAAGTGAAGAAGAGCGAAAAATCAGAGCCTATGACTTACCAATATCATGACGAAAGCATCGTCAAAAACCTAGATGAACATACCGTATTTGTGTTTGGTAGTAACATGGCAGGTCAACATGCGGATGGCGCTGCCCGAACTGCACTTGAGCACTTTGGCGCAATAAAAGGCGTCGGACGTGGTTGGTCAGGGCAAAGTTATGCCATTCCCACTATGAACGAACACTTACAACAAATGCCACTTTCGCAAATTCAACACTATATTGATGACTTTAAAATCTATACTAAAAATCACCCTAAAATGACTTACTTTCTAACCTCTATTGGCTGCGGTATTGCGGGGTATAAAGTTGAAGAAATTGCTCCCATGTTTAAAGGCATTTCTCATAATGTTATTTTCCCTGCATCATTTCGCCCATTTGTGGAAAGAACACTGCCACGTCTGAGCAAAAAGTTTTTGCACACCATTTTTAACGATGCTGTGATTTTCAGTACCCAAAATGATGACATGCTGATTCAGCATTTGGCCTTAACCGATAATGAAAAAAGCTTAGCCAAAATTATCCTCAACACGCGTATGTATCCAACCGACAGTAATGGTCGCGATCGTGTGTTTGAAATTGAAGATATTTTACATGCGCTGTCAGGGAAAATATTTGATTTTGAGACCAACGCGGAGGGGCGCATGCTTTTTGGTGGTGCCATTCTAGCGCTGTTGGAACTGTATAATATCAATGAACAAGACTTCATTGAGGTTTGGCAAGGCACACGAGAAATCGCACCACCGAAGCCCGAACATCGTGCGCGGAAAGCCTTACGTTAAATCCAGTCTTCTCAAAAAAGCCAATCCATCAGATTGGCTTTTTCCTTAAAAATAATAAGAGTTATTGAAATCTCCCCTATCCCCCAATCGCCAACTACTACAAAAAATGTGACGGTACTGTTTCTGCTTTTTTCTTTTAGACTGATGCAAATAGACTTACACTGCAAATCATAATTATATTTTTCAAAAACTTAAATACATTATACGAACCAATCGACACATCGAAGTATTAAAATCTAAAAGAAATAAGCATGCCGTTTTTAGTATGGTGGTTGCCGTTGTCATGCTGATTGCATTTTATCAACTGCCTCAGTTTCAAGATTTTAATTTTATAAATCTATCCCCTATATATTTTATCTTTGTTATTTGCTTATCCTTCCTCAAAAAGACAAAGAACGAACAACCAAAAAAGAACAACCTCCTCTTAAATATTTTATTCATGACGGCACCCTTCTTCATCATTAATGTTTTTGCACTTTCCAGTCTCAGCAAATTTACTGACTATTCGGCTGTACGTATTGCACACCATATACCCACCCCACAACATATCGAAGACCAAATTCTCTTAAATAGCTACACTGCGGGCTCTAGGCGAAATAAATCAAATTATGAATATGTTGTGTTGAATGAAGCTTCTCAGCAGCAACCACTAAGACTGGTGTGTAATTTTATGGATCGCTTTAAAAGCTGCCCACTCTTAGAAAACTTTCAACAACAAGCAGTTAGTATTCGTTATTACACAGACAACCGTCAGTTTATCTACCCAGAAGTTTTAGTGTTATCGGTCACAGCAGACAACACAACCATCAGTAGCCAAGACTTCATCCAGATCTACCAACAACAACGAAACAATTTTTTGATTTATTTATTCTTCATGGTATTGATTCCAAGCCTGTTAGTAATCAATTTATTTTGGCGCGACCATCAATATCAACAATCACAAACTTTTCGCTATCGACCTCAAAGCATTTTGCGCTTATCAATATCAGCATATACGCTCTTTAAACTTCAAAACCATTGGAGCTTATGCACTTTCTATGCGCAATCAATATGCATTTTTTGACTAAATCCCTCCATAAACTCACATAAATTTTAAAAATAACTTTTTTTATCACATTATTTTAAAAAGTTTTTTTAGCGCTTATACTGCTTTAAATTCCAACATAAAAACGAGATATAAATGCAATTATTGGACTCTCCTATTTTTGAATTATCTCCCATTGCCATGTGGTTAGAAGACTTTAGCGAAGTACAAAAACAATTCGATCTTTGGCGGAGTGAAGGTGTTGAAGATATTGCGTCTTTTCTGTTGGAAGACAAATCACGTATTTTAAGTTGTGCGCATAAAATTAAAGTCCTGCATGTCAACCCGCAAACCTTAAAACAATTTGAAGCCCAAAGTTTTGAAGACTTAACCGCAAACCTTGCGCAAATTTTTAAAGCAGATATGTCAAGCACTCATTTAAATGAGCTGGTCGCACTTTGGAATGGTGAGACCTTATTTGAAAATACTGCTGTAAACTATACGCTTACAGGTCATCGCCTTGACATTCGACTGCGCGGGACAGTACTTCCCGGTCATGAACACGATCTTTCATTGGTTTTGATCACCACGGAAGACATCACGCCTTATGCCAATGCACAACGTTTAGAAGAAAAAAGTCGTTTAATTGCTGAAGCACGTTTTCAATACTCGCCTACTTCGCTTTGGGTTGAGGACTTTAGCCGAGTCAAAGCACGTTTAGATCATTTACGTCGTTTGGGGATCAGTGACTTTAAAACCTTTCTTGATGTCCACAATGACTTTATCAATGAATGTCTCAGAGACATCATGGTTACCGATGTCAACCAAGCCACACTCGATCTGTTTGCTGCACGTGACAAAGACCATTTACTTAAAAATTTGCATAAAGTCTTTCAGAACGAAACCCAACAGACCTTTCGACATCAGTTGCTCGAACTGTGGGATGGCAATATTCAACATAACTGCGAAGCGGTCAATTATGCACTCGATGGAAGTATTCGCCATGTGCTGTTACATTTTGCCGTGTTTCCAGGCTTCGAAGACGATTGGGGTATGGTACAACTAGCGCTCACCGATATTACTGCACGTAAAAAAGCCGAAAATTATCTTGAGTACTTAGGCAAACATGATGTCTTAACCAAACTTTATAACCGCTCTTTCTACAGCACTGAAATCAACCGACTTGAGCGCAACAACCTACGCCCTGTGTCTTGTATTTTCTTAGATATGAATGGCTTAAAAGCTATCAATGACAACCTTGGTCATGATCAAGGCGATAACTTATTACGCCGTATGGGGAATACCCTGAATCAGTTAATTGAAAATACGCAATACTCTGCTTCAAGGATCGGTGGTGATGAATTTGTGGTGCTATTACCTGCCGCCGATGAAGCCGCATTGAACCATTGTATTGAAAGTTTGCATGAGCTTTTAATGGTAGATAACCAATTTAATAATCATCAACCTATTAGTGTGTCGATTGGCACTGCCACCAGCCAGCCAAATGAACGGGTTGAAGATATGCTTAAACGTGCCGACACTGCGATGTATGAGCACAAAAAAACCTACTATGCAGAAAATGATCGACGGGTTAGCAATTACAACCCAGCGAATGATCAATAAAAAAGCGCCCTAAACAGGGCGCTTTTTTTATCTCAATGGCGAATCAACGCTTACCCATTGAACGGCGTGTACCACGAGGTGGCATCCACGTGCGATCTGCATATTGCTCAGGTTTTGGGCGCACCTGATTATGTGCAACATCATCAGAACTGCCTTCTACGTTCGGCATTGGGAAAGGGAGATTCACCAAAGGTTTTTTTGAAGTAGGCTGTTGCTTACTCATGACCATCACTCTCATCAAATTAGGTTTATTTTAAAGTTTTTTTCTTTGAGATGCGAGAAACTTCCTCATTCTGTCAATTTTTGCATTTAGAAACTCAAAATTAAAAAAAAATTTATGTTTTTTTCAGAAATTCTGTGTTTTTAAACGCCTTGCTAGAGTTTTTTGAGCTAAGATAGTGTGCTTTTTATTTTTTAATCCCCATAAGAAGGAATATGCCGTGGACGTACGTCTCTCTGATCGTGTAAATGCCATCAAACCGTCCCCAACTCTTGCTGTGACCAACAAAGCTGCTGAATTAAAAGCGGCTGGCAAGAATGTTATTGGCTTGGGCGCAGGTGAACCTGACTTTGACACCCCACAACACATCAAAGATGCAGCAATTGCAGCGATTAACAACGGTTTCACAAAGTACACCGCTGTAGATGGTACGCCAGGCCTTAAAAAAGCGATTATTGCAAAATTCAAGCGTGACAATAACCTTGATTATGCTGCAAACCAAATTTTGGTTTCTTGTGGCGGCAAGCAGTCATTCTTTAACTTAGCATTAGCTTTGCTAAACAAAGGTGATGAAGTGATCATCCCTGCACCATTTTGGGTAAGCTACCCAGATATGGTGATTATCGCTGAAGGTGTTCCTGTTATTGTAAAATGTGGTGAAGAACAACGTTTCAAAATCACACCTGCTCAACTTGAAGCTGCGATCACAGACAAAACGCGTTTAGTGGTTTTAAACAGTCCATCAAACCCAACAGGTATGATCTACACTAAAGCTGAATTAGAAGCTTTGGCTGATGTTCTTCGTAAATACCCAGAAGTTTATATCGCTTCTGACGATATGTACGAACCAATCCGTTGGGATGACGAATTCTACAATATCGCAACAGTTGCACCAGACCTTTATGACCGCACAATCGTGTTAAACGGTGTGTCTAAAGCGTATGCAATGACTGGCTGGCGTATTGGCTATGCAGCGGGCCCTGCTAAGCTTATTGGCGCAATGAAAAAAATCCAATCGCAATCAACTTCAAACCCAACTTCTATTTCACAAGTTGCTGCTGAAGCTGCGTTGAATGGCCCTCAAGACGTTCTTGAGCCAATGATTGAAGCATTCAAACGCCGTCATGACTTGGTTGTTAGCGGTTTGAACGACATCAACGGTATTTCTTGCTTACCTGCTGATGGTGCATTCTATGCATATGCAAACATCCGTCCATTAATTCGTGCGAAAGGCTTAAAATCTTGCACAGAATTCTCTGAATGGTTATTGGAAGAAACTGGCGTTGCCGTAGTTCCTGGTGATGCATTCGGCTTAGGCGGTTTCATGCGTATTTCTTATGCAACTGCTGATGAAGTACTTGTAGATGCGCTTGCACGTATCAAGAAAGCGGCTGATTCAATCGAAGGCGTAGATGCTGCGATTGCTTCAATTGCTGCTGAAAAATAATTTAACCCTTTAAAGTTAAATTAGAGAAACCCGCGAACTTTGCGGGTTTTTTTATTTTTAATCAAAATCTGAAAAATTTGCTCTTAAGCCCGTTTAAATAATTTTAGAGCCGTGTAGTACCAGCAGAATCTATTGTATCTACGTCTTTATTGCGAGATGACGCCGAGATCACCAAGGCAATGCCTGCCAGAATAATCGTCGCAGAAATAATGATTCGGAAACTCAACGCTTCCCCAATAAACAATGCCCCACCCAGAATCGCCAAACATGGCACGGACAATTGCACACTACTGGCCGTGACCCGATCAATTTTCTTCACTATGGCATACCAAAGTACATATGCCCCACTTGATGCCAAACCACCAGATAAGAGCGCTAGCAGCATACCTTTTGGGTTAATAAAACTCTGTGTGTAAAAAAATAAATAGACCAAGACGACAAAAGGAATCGCCACTACAAAATTTGCCAAGCTACTGGCCAGTGGATTATGCATATTTTTACCTGCGATGCTATACATCGCCCAACCTATGCCTGAAAGCACCATCAATACAGCATAACCCAAAGGAGGTGCCGAAGCTCCTGGGAGCAATAAAATCAAAAGACCTAAAATAGCGATCACCAGCCCCAAACCGCGTCGCAAATTGATTTTTTCACCATGACACAGGCCATAACTGACCATACTTAACTGAACTGTCCCAAACAGTAGTAATGCACCCACACCCGCGTCGATATGCAAATAGGCCAGTGAAAAAGCCACAATATATAAGGCAAGAAAAAATCCGTTTTTTACACTCCACTCTATTTTGGCCTTATGAGTAGAGAGCATATACAGTAGAAATAACACCATTGCACCGCTACAGACCCGAAGTAAGCTAAAACTCATCGGATCAATCTGCTGCTCAGCCAACGCTAAACGACATAGCACCGAATTCGCTGCAAAGGCCAACATTGCAATGGAAATTTTAAGCAGCATGTTTGAGCGTCCTTATTCAACAGCCTGCTTTAGATATATCGAATATATCTTATTAAATCTAGAGAGTTTTGCTCATGAAATTTATCAGCAATATCAATGTGCAACTCAGATGATTCAACCTGAATACCTTATTATTTAGCATCATCTGGTGAAAATAAAGCAATCACATCAGCTTCCGTGAGCTGCTCCGTAGAATACTTGAATTGGTAAAAATCAGGCTTATTATCAATATAAATTTCTGTTGTAAGTTTTAAATCTTTTGGCTGTTCTTCCATCGCAAATACATTGATATTGCAATAGCTGCCGTCCTGAGTTCGCCAAAAAAGCGACGTACCACATTCGCTACAAAAACCTCGCTCACCCCAGTCTGATGATTTGAATAATTTTAAATATTCTTGATTGTCAAACTTTAAACTAGTGGGTTCCACATCAATACTCATGAGCACCCCACTCGACTGCTGGCGGCACATAGAACAATGACAAGCATGAACATCATGATTCTTGAGGACGGCTTGGAACTTGGTTTTACCGCATAAACAGGACACGTTCATTGTGAGTTCCTTCTTCATATGAAGACTGTGTAAATTACTAAAACCTTGTTTATCTTATATATAAATACAAAACAAAAGAGTGTATAAATTTTGTGCACAACTTTTTATACAATGATCACATCTAGCTTGCTCAGTTCCATCAACACTCAAATTATCAAAATGAATAATCCTAAATCTTTTCCCTACAATATGTTCATAGCATGAGCTCAATCCATGATTACGATTTCGTTGATTTTGTACTGATCAATCCAATACTGAATATTGACGAAAAGACTGAATTTTGTTTAATTGGACAGCAAGTTCCGAAAAGGAACTCATAGATAAATATAGGAATGAACAAGATGAATCCCAAAGAAATGACAGGACTACAACTCTTAGAAGCCATGTGTACAGGAAAAATTCCACCTGCAAGTATCAGTGAAACCATTCCCATGCAGCCTTTTGAAGTTTCTGAAGGGAAAATTAGTTTTAAAGCAAAAGCAGATCATCGCCATTTAAACCCGCTTGGTGGCGTGCATGGTGGCTTTGCAGCAACAGTACTCGACTCAGTGACGGGTTGTGCCGTACATACTATGCTTGAAGCTGGTGTTGGCTATGGCACCATTGATCTGAATATTAAAATGTGCCGACCGATTCCAAGAGACAAAGAACTACTTGCCATCGGCAGCGTGATCAACATCAGTAAGAACTTAGGTATTTCTGAAGGTAAAATTGTAGATGAAGACGGTAAACTCTACGCCCATGCCACAGCCACCTGTATGATTATTCGCCCCTAAAAACGAAAGGCACTGATAATATTCAGTGCCTTTTTCATGTCAAAGAAAACTTTAATGCAGCACGACAGATCAAATTGCGGTTTTAAACGTCTTCAGCGTCTGCAATTTTGAGGCATCAGGACGCTCAGCTCCTTTATAAATACAATAGTATTTAAACGCGCTGTCTAAACTTACGTCTAAGCTTTTGTCTTCAGCAGCAGACCAGACTTTTGAACGATTACTGCCTGATAAAGCACTGCCTGACAACTGATACAAATACAGATCATGTTCTCGCTGCACAGCCTTTTTAAGAGTAGTCGTCGACTGTGTTGAAAGCAACTGACAAGGACTGTTGACCAGCCAACGCTCACTAAACCAAAGTTGTAATAAATCACCCAAATACAAGTCTGTACAACCGACTGGCCAAACATCAATATAGGCTGACTCTACAGGGGTATAGTATTGTTCAGGGTTTGAAATAATAGAGAGATACTGATCTTGATAATCAGCTAGGTTTGCAAAAATATCGGAAATGGTAAGCGTATTCATTCGCTTTCTCCTGTTTAGCCATTTTAGTGCTGGCAAGTTGGTTATAAATCCACACTGTTTAAGTTTTCACTTAAACGCTCTGTTGTTAGAATCAGACTATCAATGACTTTTCAACATTGCAAGCACTTCAATACGATTTTTTTTGAAAATGATTTTTTTGTTCAAATAAAAAGCATCCAATATAAAAATGACAACAACATGACATTTTAGACTTGACCCACTATGAAATGTCCTTATAATCGCATGCAGATTCTCCAATAGCTCAGTCGGTAGAGCGACGGACTGTTAATCCGCAGGTCCCTGGTTCGAGCCCAGGTTGGAGAGCCAAATTCTAGAAAGCCCACACCATATATCGTGGGCTTTCTTCTTTTCTAAGTCTTAAAAGTTTCGCTGTTTAAGATGTAAATCTTCCAGCTAAACCTAACAGAAAGCCAGAACTAAACTATTCTCAAAAAATAACTTATCTTAAAAACACTAAAAAATGATTCACAAGAAAAATCATGAGTACATTTAAAACACATATGGATGTTCGTTCAGATCACTTGCCGATCACAGCAACTGAAATGAAAAAATAGGAAGGATAAATTATTGGTGAACTATTAGCCCAACATCTTGCTGAACAATTCAATCAACAACAACTCGCAATCGCTGCAATTCACAATGAAGATTGAGGATACTTACTTAGTTTTAGTCATCCCACTTTATTAGATGTAATCGTTATGAGAAAAATGGCAACTTATTTTTAATTTTTATTCACCCACCACAGCCAATCATTAAAAAAATATTTTTTTAAGAAAATAGATCTTCAACCCAATTAAGTCATGTCTCTGAGACTTTGCGAAATACTCTTTCTGATGCAACAATTTTTCATGATGTGCAATGGTGGAACATTGAAGATATAAAAAAGTACAATAAATCATCGTCAAAATTCTAAGCACACCTACTCAAATAACTCATTCCACTGACTCATATTTCGCGATTTTATTGAAAGAAATTACAGCTCTCAATACATCATATCTACCCTTCTTTGATTAAAAAGCCCAATCGATAAAGATTGGGCTTTTTAATGAGTCAGGGCTCTACACTGAGAATCTGCAACGATGAACAGCGTAAAGACTGTACCGTTCGTGCACCTCCCTAAGCCGCTTCCGCAGGCACACCACTATGGAAACGGAACACATCATCAGGTGTACTAATTAGCTCTTTTTCGACATTACGGATATGATCAATACGGGCTTGAATATCTTCTTTCGGATTTTTCAATTTCCCCGTTTGCGCAACCTCTAAAGCCAGAGCCAAATAATCTTCAAAATGACGTGATTCAGACTTCAGCAAGTAACGATAGTAACGACCTAATTCATCATCAACCAAGGGTGCTAACGCGTAAAAACGCTCACATGAACGCGCTTCTACAAAGGCACCAATGATTAAAATATCAATTAAAGCCTCAGGCTCATAAGTCCGTACTTCTTTACGCAAACCACCCGCATAACGACCAGCACTCAGATTGCTCCACTCTAGCCCGCGCTTTTTCATAAATTCAAGCACTTGCTCATAATGCAACATTTCTTCACGAACCAGTTGTGCAAGCTTGACTTGCAAATCTGTAAAAAAGCTATAGCGAAACATGAGGTTCATCGCTGTGCCTGCAGCTTTCTTCTCACAATTCGCGTGGTCTTGCATCAGCACATCAAGATTATTCAGTGCTTCAGCCAACCAAGTTTTTGGTGTTTCACAGCCCAAGAAGTCCATGACGGGCTTCATGAGTTCATCATAATTGATATTCGACATATTCAAATCTTAGAAACTTTAAAATTAACGTGCAGCTTTAATCACTGCTTTCATTTCACGCACGGCTTGTTCCAAACCCACAAAAATAGCATCGGCAATCAGTGAATGACCGATATTTAATTCGTGGATCTGTGGAATTTGCGCAATTGGCGTTACATTTTCAAGGTTGAGTCCATGCCCAGCATTGACGACTAAACCCTTAGATGCCGCATATTCAGCACCTTTGACAATACGTTCAAGCTCATGTTGCTGAGCTTCAGGTGTTTCTGCATCAGCATAAGCGCCTGTATGAATTTCAATGGTTGGTGCACCACAAGCAACCGCTGCATCAATTTGTGCAAAGTCAGCATCAATAAACAAGGACACATCACAGCCAATCTCAGACAAGGCTTGAGTCGCCGCTTTGACATCGTCAAAATGTCCAACCACATCCAAACCACCTTCAGTCGTCACTTCTTGGCGCTTTTCAGGAACGAAACACACATGATGCGGTTTAATTTCTTTGGCAAACGCAATCATTTCATCTGTAACTGCCAACTCTAAATTCATACGTGTTTTAAGCACTGGACGCATACGACGCACATCATCGTCCTGAATATGACGACGGTCTTCACGTAAATGCAAAGTAATACCTTCTGCACCCGCTTGCTCACAGATCAGTGCTGCATTGACTGGATCTGGATAAGAAGTCCCACGCGCTTGTCGTAAAGTTGCCACGTGGTCAATATTTACACCAAGTAATGCAGCCATATTCATTTCCTAATTACGATTGAGTTTGAGTGTTCTGAATCCACAACTGACGACTTTTTAAGGGGCGATCGCCCAACAATGAACTGATCATTTGTCGATACAACTTGGTCAGCAATTGTAACTGTTCCAAACCAAAATCCCTACCCTTTTCATATTGGCACATGCTTAAAATTTGCTGTCCATTTAAGGTCGCTCGCGAAGCTTGTGCAGTAGGAATAAAGCCTTCATTCAGCTGGAATATATAGTTGAGTGATGCTTGAATTTCTAGTTGATTGGCATCAGTCGAAAAATCTAAGGCATAGCCCAAATCTTCCAGCAGTTCGTGCTCAAACTGTCTTAGAATTTGTTTTAAAAATTGATTGGGATCTGCTTGCTGCGCCAGTTGTTGTAATTGCGTTAGCGTATGTGCATATTGAGCAAAACTTTGCTCCATTTGTACTTCGAGCGGACATAGTCTGAGCAGAATCTCATTGAGATAAAAACCTGAAAAAAAAGCATCCCCGAAGAAAAAAATCGGCTGATTGACAATTTCAAGTTTTGTAAAATTTTTGAGTTCAGATTTACCCGAAGCTTGTAAACAAATCGGCTGATATTGTGGCGGTGGAGTTTGCCTTAGAATACCATCAACTCGCCCATGCTCTTGGGTAAATAAATGCACAATATGACTACGTTCACGGTATTTTCTATGGTGAATTAAATAACCATGCAGTACTTCATTGCGCATGAGGAATTAACTAATCTTTTTTATCTTTATCATTCTGTTCGCTGTCTTCATCATCCCCATCTGGGATAACAGCACCAACCACCGCTGCGGTTCCTTTCACCACGCCTTTTGTGGTTTTATACGCAATCTTTACAGGAACGGTGACGATCTTGTGTACACAACCTTGCAAAAACAACATACAAGCCATTACTGCGAACATTTTGACCATAACACCATCCCTATAAAAATTTGTTTTCTTAAAACTTAGATATCGCTATAACCTAAGCTTTTCAATGCACGTTCATCATCAGACCAACCACCTTTCACTTTAACCCAAAGCGTCAGCATGATCTTTTGTTCAAACATTTTTTCCATATCGATACGGGCATCCATACCAATTTTCTTAAGCTTAGCGCCTTTTTCACCAATCACAATTGCTTTCTGGCCTGGGCGGTCTACAAAAATCGTTGCATCAATGTATGTACACGCTGGTTTTGGACGACCTGTTTTTTCATTCACCGTTGCTTCTTCAGTCTTAAACGACTCAATTTGCACGGTTAAATCATAAGGTAGCTCTTCACCCAACTGACGCATAATCTTTTCACGGATAATTTCTGATGCCAAGAAACGCTCAGAACGATCTGTCAGTTGATCCAATGAATACATCGGTGGTTGGAAAGGTAAATATTTTTCAATGGTATCGCGCAGATGGTCTAAGTTTGCACCACGTAGTGCAGAAACAGGAACAATCTCAGCAAAATTCATTAATTTTGCACGCTGTTGAATCAAAGGTAATGCATGGTTTTTATTTTCAAGTGTATCAATTTTATTGATCACAAGAATCACTGGCATCTCTGCATTTTTGAGTTTTTCCAAAACGAGCTCATCGTTTTGAGTCCACTTGTCTGCATCTAGAACAAACAATACCAAGTTGACATCACGCAATGCAGAAGACGCAGCACGGTTCATCATTTTGTTGATGGCGCGTACTTCTTTTTTATGCATCCCTGGTGTATCAACAAATACCGCTTGAGATTTTGCACGTGAATCAATTCCCACAATTTTATGACGTGTGGTTTGTGGTTTACGTGAAGTAATCGATAATTTTTGACCCAACAAATGGTTCATCAACGTAGATTTGCCTACGTTTGGACGACCGACAATTGCCACAAAGCCGCTACGAAAATCCGTTGGGATTTCTGTGCCTTGTTCGCTAAAAAATTGGCTAATTAAATCATTACTGTCGCTTTGCGACTCGTGATCAGCATCGATGTGATCGGAAGAATTTGACATGGCAGATTACTGCTCCAAAAGTTTTAAAATATCCGCCGCAGCAGCTTGTTCAGCAAAACGGCGACTGGTACCCTCACCCATTACAACAGACAATCCATCCACTTTACACTCCACTTTGAAATGCTGATTGGGTGCATCGCCTTGAATATCGACCACATCATAAACTGGGAGAGCTTTTTTTCGTGCCTGAAGATATTCTTGTAAACGAGATTTAGGATCTTTAAGTTGATCGGTTGGCTCGATATGGTCTAAATATGGCTCGTACCATTTTAACACAATCGGCTCCAACACCGTTAAATCACTACAATCCACATAGATTGCACCAATAATAGATTCAACCGTATCCGCAAGGATGGACTCGCGATGATGTCCACCTGATTTTAACTCACCTGTACTTAAGATGAGTGACTGGCTCAGTTTTAAATCATTTGCAATCTTACCTAAAGCTTCCTGACGAACCAAGGTTGCACGCATACGCGTCAAACGGCCTTCGTTCTCAGTTGGATAAGCTTTGTAGAGATAATTTGCAATAATCATCCCTAACAAAGAATCGCCTAGAAACTCTAGGCGCTCATAGTTGTATTTGTGGCTCACCGATCGGTGGGTCAGTGCAAGCTGAAGTAATTCAGGTTGTTTAAACTGATAACCGATACGGCTCGCTAAGCGGGCTTCACTTAGCTTGGACTGAGCTTTGATCAAAACTTTTCTCGAACTTTAATACTAAATCTATATTCAGTAAGAAGGGTTTTCTTACCTCATACTCCTTTTTCACCTGCAACCCTTCGGTATTGGTGACTTGCATAATTTCTTTAATCTTCACATCACGAATGCCATTCATATCCAAACGCTTTGAAAGCTGACTCTCAAACTCCGCGGGCTGAATATTTTTCGGGCTGCTTTGAAATACTTCCTCAATTTGGCTATTGATCATCCGATCATCAAAATAGGGAGCCCAAACTGCAATTGCCACTTTCGCCATAAATGCAAACCCCATGATTGCAAATAAAATGGCGATATAAGATGCCCCTTGTTGATTCTTGCGCATTTTTTATTTTCCGAATCGATATTAGTCAATGCTACCGTTACGGTTAAATGACGGCAACTTAAAGCCAGGTTCTTTATGCATCCAAATATAAAATGCACGACCTGTTAGGTTCTGTTCAGGAACCATTCCCCAGAAACGACTGTCAGCACTTTGGTCGCGATTATCCCCCATCGCAAAGTACTCACCTTCTTTTACTTTCACTTCCCAATATAAACCATTTTCAGCAGAGTATTTACCATTTTCTACAAAGTTAATATAGGGTGCTTGGCGTGCAACATTAACACCTTCTAACTCACGCATGGTAAAGGTATGCTTGCCAATGGTTTCTTTATGATATATCGAAGTAGGCGTATCTAAACGGTCTTTTTCACGACTAAATTCAACAGGAACCTTAGCAACTTTTTGACCATTAATGGTTAATTGGCCATGATCAAAAACAATGTGATCGCCAGGAATACCAACTACACGTTTGATATAGCTGATCGTCGGTTGCGGTGGATAACGAAAGACGATCACATCACCACGCTCAGGCTCGCCGACATCAATCACTTTTTTATTCACAATCGGTAGGCGCACACCATAGTCAAACTTGTTGACCAAGATGAAGTCACCCGTTTCTAAAGTCGGCACCATCGAGTCTGAAGGAATATTAAAAGGTTCATAAAAGAATGAACGTAAGCATAGAACAATCGCAAGGACTGGCCAGAAATCATAAGCCCATGTAATGACAAAATTTTCATTTCCCTTGCCTTTCGTCGCTCGTTGTTTAAATACAAATTTATCGAGCAACCACACCAAAAAGAAAATCAGTGTGACAGGAACAAGTATCAAATTAAAATCAAAATCCATGGGCTTATATTCCTACCTTTTTATCTTTCTACTTTCAACACAGCCAAGAACGCTTCTTGTGGGATTTCTACACTTCCCACTTGCTTCATGCGTTTTTTACCTTCTTTTTGCTTCGATAGCAGTTTCTTCTTACGAGAAACATCACCACCATAACATTTCGCCAATACGTTTTTACGCATTGCCTTTACGGTTGAACGAGCAATAATTTGTGCGCCAATGGCCGCTTGAATTGCCACATCAAACATTTGACGTGGAATCAAATCTTTCATTTTTTCAACCAATGCAATACCACGATGACGGGCATCTTGACGGTGACAAATCATTGCCAAGGCATCGACTTTATCGCCATTGATCAATACATCGACTTTTACCAATGATGAACTTTCAAAACGTACAAAGTTATAATCAAGCGATGCAAAACCACGTGAACACGACTTCAATTTATCAAAGAAGTCCATCACCACTTCCGCCATTGGAATTTCAAAGGTGATCGAAACTTGGTTCGCCATAAACTTCATGTCTTTTTGAACACCACGGCGCTCTACACACAAAGTCATCACATTACCCAAATACTCTTGCGGTACAAGGATATGACACTCAGCAATCGGCTCACGTAAGTCTTCGACTGTTGAACCATCTGGCATTTTAGATGGGCTATCGATATAAATCGTTTGACCATTCTTCATCACCGCTTCATAAATCACGGTCGGTGCAGATGAAATGAGGTCTAAATCATACTCACGCTCTAAACGCTCTTGCACGATTTCCATGTGTAGCATGCCTAAGAAGCCACAACGGAAGCCAAATCCTAAAGCATCTGAGCTTTCAGGTTCAAAGAATAACGCCGAGTCATTGATCTGAAGTTTATGCAAAGCTTCACGGAACGGTTCAAATTCACTTGAATCAATTGGGAACAAACCTGCATACACCTGCGGCTTCACTTTTTTAAAGCCTGGTAAGGTTTTGACTTCTGGTGTGCTTGCAAGGGTAATCGTATCACCCACTGGTGCACCAAAAATGTCTTTAATCCCTGCAATTACGAAACCAACTTCACCCGCTTCAAGGATGTCTGTTTCTGTATGCTTAGGATTGAAAATACCCACAGAAGTAATGATGTGCGTTTGGCCTGTTGATTTCATCAACATCTTGTCGCCCTTACGCACACGACCTTCTTTCACGCGCACCAAAGAAACCACGCCTAAGTAGTTATCAAACCAAGAGTCGATAATTAAAGCTTGTAATGGCGCATTACGATCACCAGTAGGTGCAGGAATGACATTAACAAGGGTTTCTAAAACGCTATCAATCCCAAGACCTGTTTTTGCTGAACAGGTTGGCGCTTCAGTCGCTTCAATACCAATAATGTCTTCAATTTCTTGAATCACACGTTCAGGTTCAGCCTGTGGTAAATCAATTTTGTTGAGTACAGGAAGGACTTCGAGACCTTGCTCAATTGCGGTATAGCAGTTCGCAACCGACTGTGCTTCCACGCCTTGCGCCGCATCTACAACCAACAATGCACCTTCACAAGCCGCCAATGAACGTGACACTTCATATGAAAAGTCGACATGCCCTGGGGTATCAATAAAGTTCAATTGATACTCTTGACCATTTGGATGAGTATAATACAAAGTAACCGACGCAGCTTTAATGGTAATACCACGCTCACGTTCAAGTTCCATGGAGTCAAGTACTTGTGCTTGCATTTCACGATCTTGCAAACCACCACAGGTTTGAATAAAGCGGTCAGCGAGCGTTGACTTCCCGTGGTCAATGTGAGCAATAATGCTAAAGTTTCGTATATTATTGATATCTACAGACTTTTTTACAACTGCCATAAACTACTCTAAAAATATGTACACAATCATGTACTCAACTGTAAAAGTACAAACGACGTGCAAAAAGAATGTTGCTAAAAACTTCGCACAGTATAAGCAGATAAGTGTTAAAAATATATATTGTGATTGAGAAAAACTATCTTACAGAACAAAGTGAATACAACTGATCATTAAGGCTGTGGTGAAGTGCTACATTGAGAAGAAACAAGGAAGTGACACCAATAACCCATTTATACAAAAAAAATAATCGAACGCAGGTTATTTATTTAACATAGTAGTGCTTATACAAAAGCCCTCTCTTAGAGGGCTTTTGTTTGTCTATTAAAACAATTGAAACTAAATTAGCTTAGAAGCGGTAACCAACACCGATATTGAAGCCATTTAATTTAGCACTCTCGCCTTCAAATTTAACTTTAGTGCCTTCATAACCTACATGTACAGATACATTTTGTGCTGGATTAACAGCCACACCCGCGCCATATGCAAATTCTGTTTTAGTAAGACTGCTTGAATAGCTGTAACTTCCATCAAACTCATGATCGCTATAATCGCTCTTAACATTAGCAAAACCAGCTAAGGCATATGCACTTACATACTCGTTAAAGCGGTATGCTGGACCAGCTAAAAGTGAAAATGATTTAACTTCGGCTTCTTCAACACCATAACCATAATTAGATTTGTCATCACCAGATACATAAGATGCAGAAACCACTACACCTACTGGAGATTCATTTTCAAAGCGGTATTGTGCATTCACGCCTTTTAAATCTTTAAAGTCTTCTGCTTTTGTTTGTGCATAGCCAACAGAAATTGTGTGTTGAGCCGCAACAGCATTGATAGAAACACCCAGTGCGCAAGCAAAAATAGCGCCACGAATAATATTTTGAATCATCTTATACCCTTTATATTGATTATTAGTCATTTTCTAATTAGTAATGACTATTAAGTGAATAAATTCACCGCCAATATTATTTCATTATCAATACAAGAAAGGTATTGCAAAATTACACAAAATTTACCATTCGGTATATTTATTAGCCATTTGTACAGTTTTGTAGATTTGATTATTTATTTTAGAGTTTAGGGTCTGTTGACATTTACTGTTCATAATTAACCCTATAAAGGTAGCCATAAAAATATACAGGCTAAAGCAACAGAACTTTGATAATTTCTTTTGAGCTTGTCATATCGAGTAGCTATTCCTCTAAATTGCTTTAATCTACAAAACATATTTTCAACTAAATGTCTGATTTTATATAAATACCAGTCCATATGGTCATTGTTCGATTGGCTATTTGTTTTCTTTGGTATATTCGCTTTTGTCCCTGTTTTCCTGATCTGTTCACGCAGTGGTTCTGAATCATAGCCTTTATCTGCACATACCACTTTTGTCTCTTTTAAATCTAATGTTGATATTAAATCAGGTGCAACTTTAACATCATGTGTGGTTCCATCGGTAATCATGAAATCAATAGGATTGCCATGTGCATCAACAATCAAATGTATTTTTGAGGAGTTTCCTCCTACACTTTTAGAAATAGATTGATTCGCTATGCCGGCAGAATGTTGATGAGCACGTACATGAGAGCCATCAATAAAAATCCACTCCATATCGGGGCATGAGGCTAATAATTTGAATAATCTAAGTAACTTACCGCTGCTTGACCAACGATTAAAACGTTTGAAAATAGAGTTTGAATGACCAAAACAACAAGGAATATCTCGCCACGGACAGCCTGTTCTAATTCTATAGAGAATAGCTTCAATAAAATTGCGTAAATTTGAGTTGTGGTGAATGGATAAATTACGCAGAATAACTTTCAACTTTTGCCAGTGTTGATCTGTCAGCATGGTACGAGGCATAGCGAATAGTAAAATTGGGTTTGGCGATTTGATTTTACTACTTCGCTATTTTTTTAAGCTAAAAGTGTCAACACACCCTAATGCTTTAGCCGATAAATTGAATGAATTTAATCAAAATGCACCTGCCTTATTACAATGGTTTCAGCGTATTCAGCAGGATGCCAATTTTGCCCTGATGCCTGTGGAGTTTAAGCGTGCTAAACGAACAATAAGTTTCGACGATGCTCGTGATTTGCTGGGTTTAACTCAGCTTTTTGAAAATCATCAGATTGAAAAACATGCCAATCTCACTCGTTATATGACGATAATTCAAGGTATGGCCAAACTTTGGATTCATTTATTCACAGGTATGCGGGATAACGAAGTGAATCAGCTGTCTTATGACTGCTATCAAACCGTTCAGAGCAATGAACATCGTGTGCATGTGTTGATGGGTTACACCTCTAAGTTACATGGTGGCGGTAATAAATCGACCTATTGGATCACGTTTGAAGATATTCAGTTTGGCGTACGTGCAGCGCAAAGTATTGGTGAAATCTATGCTTTGCTCAATCCACATTATGATATGTCTAATCCTGCTGAATACCCATTATTTCCAACGCTTTACTCGCAAAAGCATCGAAATAAAAATAATCGAAATATTAAAAACGAAACGGATTTTATTTCCAATTTTTCAGGTGCTCCGACGCGAACGCAATCCAATTTTAATCTTTATCGATCTGCGATTTTAACGATGTTCGGGAAAGCATTAAGAATCTGTGAAAGTGATTTAGCCGAACTAGAAGCTTTCGATGCTTTCCGCAACTGGCGGGACGAAAAAGACTGTCAGATTGGCAAATATTGGAATATCTGTACTCATCAATTTCGGCGTTCTTTAGCAGTATATGGTGCGCGTTCAGGTGTGATCGGTTTGGGGGCTTTGTCAGTTCAATATAAGCATTTAACTGAAGCGATGACGTTATATTATCGGGAGAACTCAGTATTTGCTCCCAATATTTTAGCCAGTGATAGCCAGAAAGAGTTTATTCAAGAACTGGAATATCAGCGGCTGGTGCATTCCTACACTCAGTTTGAGGAAGGCGTAATCAGTACTTCTAGTAAGCTCTTTGGTGGTGCAGGAACCTATTTACAGTTGCAAAAAGACCGTGAGCAATTACTCAAGGTGTTTCCTAACCGTATTGAAACCATCAAGCGGATGAAAAAGGGTGAAATCGCCTATAAACCTAGCCTTTTTGGGGCTTGTACCAACCCTGATTCTTGCGAAAAAATTTCTTTTACGGCTATTACGAGCTGTCTAAGTTGTGCACATGCAGTGTTTGATGCTGTCAGTGCAGAGAAGATGAAAAAAGCAGTACAACGATTACAACGAGCACGAGATACACAAGCACCAAGCAGTTTGCTGTACGGTCAAATGGATAGCGAGATTATGGCTTTAAATAAGACTATTCAAAAAATTAAAACGATTAATATTGAGGTTTAAAATATGAGCGCACTCAATGAATACTATGCTGCTTTAGAGCGTTTAAAAGTCAATAAGCCGACAATTATTACCAAAGGCTCTGCAATTAATAATGACACTGTTGCACTGGAGGCTGGGCGTAAACGGGGTTCGATTAAGAAGAGCCGTCACGCTGCATTAATTGAGGCAATTGAGCTAGCTGCACAGGAAGCAGGGCAAAATATTCTTTCGCCTGCCCAGCAAATTGAGCAAGCGAAAACTAAGACCAAAGCGGTGAAAAGTGATTATGAGCAGCTGAAAGAAGATTATGAAAAACTGCTGGAAAAGTGCAATTCGCTGTTGCTGGAAAATTTTGAATTGAGGCAAAGTACTCGGACTATTTGATTGATATAGCCACTCAGTTTATGAACTTAGTGGCTTTTTAATAAATGGGGTAAAAAATATGCCGTTAAAATTATTCCCACGGTCTTAAGTCTACAATTTTGATGATAGAGGCGGATTCTTTATTGACCAAAACCACCATATCTAAAGCATTGGCTTTTAGTGGCAGCCATGCATCAGCTTTTGGATAGTTTTTCAAAAATTTTTCCACTTCCTGTTTTTTATTGTAGCGCTCTAGCTGGCTTAATGATAAAGCACGTTGTTGTACTTGTAGTTTAGCATCAATAAATTCAACATAGCGTTCTGGTTGTTGAGCAAGAGAAATACCCCCCAAAACCTCAGTAAAGATATCATCTTGATGTTGCTGAGCGCTCACTGCTGATTTTACTGCAACAAACTGTGGTTTGATTAATGATACATATTGAAATTGCGGCTGAGCTTGATCAATATTGTCTAAAATGATGTCATTTTTTCGCACTAACTCGAAACGATCTGCATGGAATACTAACCATGCAGGACGACCTTGTTCAATACTAAATATCCCATAACATAGAGCCGCAATTTGAATAATAATAATTACGCTTAGGTCAAGTTTAAGTGTTTTCTTACCTTCTTTATAGACCAATAAACCCAAGACTGGTCCGACAATCACGTCGATTGCCAACAGCATTAAAAAGATATGGGTAACGCCAACTGCGCTTGCGAGAGGAGATGGATACCAGATGAAAAAGACAAGTCCAACGACAAGTAAAGCAATCAGAAATGAAATAGATAAGTGGCTTAGAAAAAAAATTAGGCGTTTTGACATATTTTTACTTAAACTTATAATTTTCAGGAACTAAACAGTAGCCAATAATTTTAGGTTGAAATTTAGGTGATAAATGAATACCGAAGTTTTGCTCCACTATACATTCTTGTTTTATATTTGAAATGTCTACCATAATAATTATACCTTTTGGAGATAGATCGTTTCTAGCTGCACAAGCGTAATTCAATGCTAATGAACTGTTTTTAGCGAAGGAGATACTACTTAATTCACCACCAGTTTTTGGTTGAAAACCTTGCTTTTTAATATTTTCAAAATTCACTTCTGCGGTTCCGTGAAAGAGAATATGATTATTATTTTCAATTTCATCTGGAAATTGTCGATAATTACTTTCTTCACCCAATGATTGAAACTTATATTCTTTAATCATAATTTTTTATTTACTCAATAGTTGCTAACTTTTAACAATAAAAAAGACTGGCGCACCAGTCTTTTTAACACTAATTAAAATTAGTAAGTACCTTGACAAGAACCTGGTAAATATTTAATTGGCATTGGGTTGTTACCTGCAGCAGCAGGGCCACATTTCCAGCCTTCAATTGTCTGACCACCAGCCGTAGCGGCAACTAATTCACCTTTAACAACAGCAGCAGTAGCAATACCAGTACCTGCTGCAACAGCAGCCATCATTGGTGTGATACTAATTGAATTTGCAGTAGAAGACGTCTCACCTCCTAGATTTGTTTCATTACCTACAACAGTGATTACGCCATTAGCATCAGCACTACCACTTGCAACCATTTTTGTTGGCTGGATTGAACAGCTTGATTCCAAAATATCACCTAAAGCCTGTGTAGGCGAGTTTTGAACTAAATCCGTAATGATTGTTCTACAAGAAGAACCTGCCAAAATAACTTCAGATACACGCGCTTTAACTGTATAGTTTTGATAAGCAGGAAGTGCAACTGCAGCCAGAATACCGATAATAGCGACCACAATCATAAGTTCGATGAGCGTAAAGCCCTTCTGCATTGTATTCATAACATTCTCCACAAATGTTTTGTTAATTTAATTATAAGCTTTGTAAGCTATTTTAATATTAGCACTAAACGTGCCAATACATGTTACTCAATTATTTCCTATGAAATCAATAGATTGTTTAATAGATTAAAAATCTTAAAAACTTAAAAGTAAATTTATGTAATTAAGTGACAAAAAATGTCAGTTTTATCGGTTTTGAGATATGTAAATATGAAAATTGCTTGTACTGGGAAAAGTTAAATTATTAGCAGCTAAGCGAGCAGAAAACTATGTTGCTTTGGTGGTGGTTGCTTGTGTGGGGATGAAAATAATTTGAAATTGAAAGTGCTGTTGTATACGGAATGTTTCATATATGGGTGAGTAATAGAATGAAACGGCTTAAAGACTTCAAAATAACCGAACGAATACCTCGTGCAGCTGTAAAAGTTGTGTCCATGTAGTTTGGTGATGAAAAAGCGACTAGGCGTATTGTGCTGCATCATGCAAGATGTGTGATTCTTCAGCATAACGAAGAAATACAAAAGTTGGCTTATAAATGAGGCTGAAATTTTTACTCTATTTTTAGCTTGTCAAAATTTTAAAATATCTCACGATTAGTTTGCTTCATAAAATTCATGCTATCGCACTCAGTAAAAGCCATTTTCTGATATGGACAAAACTCAAAAGTTTGCCCATTAAAAAGCATGTCCATATGGACAAAATGAATAATGACGTAAAAATATATAATTCAGTAGTTTAATGCATGTCCATATAAAGTCACTTATGGAATGTTTTCTATTAATGATCGTTGTTGCAATTATTGGTATTTTGGCTGCCGTAGCATTGCCTGCATATCAGAATTACACAATTCGTGCGAAAGTCTCTGAAGGCGTATTAGCTGCTTCAGCTTGCCGTACTACAATCACAGAAGTATTCCAATCTGCAACTGGTAGTTTACCAGCAGACAACCAATGGGGTTGTGAGTCTGCCTCTCAGAGTAGTAAATATGTTGCAGCAGTTGCAACCAAAGGCACAACAGGTAAAGTTCAGGTAACGATGTCTCAAGAGTCTTCTTTAGGAGATGCAACAGGACTCAATATTGTCATGGAACCACAAATGGCTAATGGTAATGCTCCAGCAGCTGGTCAAGCTGTTTATCAATGGAAATGTGGTCCTGTAACTGCTGATGCAGCGAAAGCGAAATTCCTGCCAGGTTCTTGTCGTGATACAGGCTTAACATTCTAATTAAGTCGTCATTATAAAAAGGGAGCATAGGCTCCCTTTTTATATACTTAATGGGAAAGGCATTCCTGCGAAAAATTAAAAATAGAGAGTGTTATTCAGATGAAGCTAAGTTTTTATCTAAGTGCTATATTGCTAATTGTGGCGTGCCTATTGCCAAATCATTATGTACCGTGGCTGGCTTCACATAGTGAATTCACCGCTATTGCTGCAGCCTTTTTTTTATTGATAGCGATTTTTCTTGATAAGAATAAGATTGAATATCCTAAATTTTTTTTGATTTTTCCTATTATAGCATGTATACCTTTATTGCAATGGGTGGGGGGCTGATATTCTTTTTCGGCGATGCATTTATGGCATCTGCTTATCTTTTTATTTTTTTTGCGTTGCTGGTAATTGGTTTTTACATAGGAAAGAATCAAACCATTAGAGAGCCTGTAATATATGGGTTTTGTCTATCTATTTTATTTATTGCTGTTGCTTCTACTTTTATTGCATTAAAACAATGGCTTTTATTAACGAATGGCGGTATTTGGATTGCTGATCTACCTCAAAGGGCTAAACCCTTTGCTAACTTTGGACAGCCAAATACTTTATCAACTTTTTTATTAATGGGGTTTGTTGCTTCATTATATTTATATGAAAAAAAGCATATTCAGTTATTTACATTTATAATTTTATTTACTTTTATTATTTTTGGTGTGGCTTTAGCACAGAGTAGAACGGCTTGGATTGCAATTCCTTGTTTGGTGGCTTATTGGTTGTACAAGTCTAATAGTATCTGTTTTCACTTTACAAAATTTAAAATTCTAACTGTAATCGCAGTTTTTATTTTTTTTATTAACGTACTGCCTTGGTTCTCTGCTCTAATCGGTGTTGTTGATATTGAAAATATAGCCGAACGAGCTTCAACTGGACATAATCGTTTTTATTTATGGCAGCAAATGCTATTGGCAATACAAAATCAACCTTGGTTTGGTTATGGGTGGGGGCAGGTGGGTGTAGCTCAAGTCGAAGTTACGCCTTTACTTCCTTTTCATGAATGGATTACCCATAGTCATAATGTTTTACTGGATATTTTAATATGGAATGGAATTCCAATTGGAATACTAATTATTGCAGTATCTAGCATTTGGATATTCTATTTATTGTTTACAGCAAACTCACTGGAAACAGTTATCTTATCACTCATGGTAATAGCTATTCTTGTGCATGCACAGTTTGAATATCCATTGGAGTATTCTTTTTTTCTAGTGCCATTGGGATTTATGCTCGGATTTATACATAGTGAAAAAGAAACTATTTATCTATTTGTAATCAATAGATTTTCATTGGTTAGTGCAATGATTTTTTCTATAGTTTTATATTTATTGGTTTTTAATGAATATCGAATAGTTGAAAAAGATGTGCAACTTGCAAGATTTCAGTTATTAAATATTGGTAATGTAAAAACTGAGCAAGCGGCTCCAAATTTAATAATTTTAACTCAATTAAGGGAGCAGCTAAGATTTATGAGAACTGAGCCCGAAAAAAATATGACCGAAGAGCAATTAAAATGGATGAAGAAAGTTGCATATCGCTATGCAACTGCTTCAGCATTACATCGTTATGCACAAGCATTAGCATTAAATAATCAGCCTGAATTGGCTAAAAAGCACTTAAAAATTATTAAGCAGTTGCATGGTAAAGATTATAGTTTTAATTCACTTACTGAAAAAAGATATTCTTTAGCTTTTGAATGGAAAAATAAGGATATATCTAAACCATGATTTATTTTTTATCAAAAAGACAAAATTTTTTTCTTGGTCATCTCGCTATTTCCGTCATCATCGCCTTATTGGTGGTGGGTTTGGTATTTTTTATTTGGTATCCATCACCACTTGCCACAGCAGTTGGGGTGAAGCATATCTTTTTGATGATGCTAGCCATCGATGTTATTGTTGGCCCTTTGTTAGGCTTATTGGTCTATAAAGAAGGTAAAAAAACGCTTAAGTTTGATCTTGGGGTGATTATTGCCTTACAAATTTCTGCTCTATGTTATGGCATTTATAGTATTGAACAAGGTCGTCCTGCATGGTTAGTTTTTTATGCCGATCGTTTTGAGTTGATCAGAAAAAATGACCTTCTTTTAGAAAATATTGATCAGGCGCAAACACAGTTTCAACAGGTATCTTGGGTTAAACCGCAATTTGCGACAATCAAAATAACAAAGAATATCCAACAACATCAGAATGATATGTTTACTGAAGTAATGGGGGGGATTTCTCTTGCGCAGAGACCTGAACGTTATGTCGATTTTGTTCAAGCAAAATCACAACTACAACAAAGAGCAAAAAATTTGAAGGAACTTAATCAGTATAATGATGTAAAACAAGTAGATCGTATTTTATCAAAATATCCACAAGCAACGGGTTTTGTTCCGCTTAAAGCCAATGCTGTTGATATGGTTGTTTTAATTAATAAAGAGAAAGGTGAGGTGGTTAAAATTGTTGATCTCCGCCCTTGGAAATAAATTTTTATCAATAAAAAAACCTGCGTGAAGCAGGTTTTTTTATTGATAAAAATTTACATCTGGCTCTGAATATAATTCTCAATACCCACAGTTTCAACCAAATCAAGCTGTGTGGTTGTCCAGTCTAACCATTCTTCTTCTTTTTCTAAAATCTCTTGAACAAGATCTCGAGTAACATAGTCCAACTGTTCTTCAGCGAGCTTAATAGCGGCTTGAATGGATTCAATGTTCTCTTTAGTTTTACGGATATCGCAATTTAATACTTCAACAGTATGTTGGCCGATGTAGAGTTTACCCAAGTGTTGTAAGTTTGGTAGACCTTCTAAAAAAAGAATACGTTCAATAATTTTGTCAGCATGCTTCATTTGACGGATTGACTCTTTATATTCAGCTGAACCGAGTTGTTCAATCCCCCAGTCATTAAACATACGAGAGTGTAGGAAATTTTGGTTAATGGCAGTTAAATGATGATAAAGCACCTGATTTAACTGATTAATTACATCACGATTGCCTTTCATGATAAAGCTCCATTCAAACTGCGGCTTAAAAATAATATCAATAACTTATGAGAAATATCTTAAACAACAAAATGGATTTTGGCGAGTAATTTATAGAACAGCAAATGAAAATCGCAATCAAAAGCATGCGGTATGGAAATCTTATTTTTAGATATTTAAAAAGAAAACCCGCCTAGAGTCATAAGCGGGGGAGGAGCTACTCATAAAGAGTAAGTTTATAATTATGGTTATTTAAAAAACGAATCAAATACCTAGGCAGCAATAGCTAAGCGTGAGGCAATCGCAGAGACTTCAGCACTGATGATTGAGCGTGCTTCTGGTGCACAGCGACCACAGCATGTTCCGAGATCGAGCATCTCACGAACTTCGCGATAACTACCCGCACCATTTTCAACAGCGTCTTTAATATCTTGATCTGTAATACCACGGCATAAGCACACGTACATTTCAGCAAGCCACATGAATGAAATAAGATAAGTGATATTATTGATAATTGTTATCGTTTGTCAATAAAAATCATTTGAAATCTCATTTGTCTTTATTGGAGTTTTGGATAAAAAAAGCCACTCAATCGGTTAATGCCAGTCAGTTAAGAAATTGACTGGCATTTTCTTGGATATTTTTGTGCTTTAATTTTCACTACTCGCGGACATTGCCTTTGCCTTTTTTCAGGTAATACAAATATTTTAGATTGTTCAAATAATTGCGCTAAATGTTTGGGTAGGTTTCCTGCTGATTCTAAAGGTGTGTGCCTTAAGATATTGATAATACTCATAGATGCAACATGGAAACTGATCCTTAAAGGACTCACCTTTGCATGTTCAGCGATAAACCTCATCTGTCTTCTTAAGATATTATATGCAATAAATACCCCCCACAATTCTTGATAGACCAAATCAGGTTGTTTGCTTCTTAAAATCCTTGCATCCTGTAAATCACTTTTAATTTCCCGATAACACATTTCTATTTCCCAACGCTGGATATAAAGCATTGCAAGGTCTTTGAATGGATAAACTTTAGAATCTGTTAATGATGTAATGTAACGTCTTATTTTTCCTGCATATTCAACTTCAATTAAACGTGCTTCCCAATAGTCACCCAATGACGGATTTATCTTTTTTGCTCTTGCTGAAACAGGCATTTTGATCTGAAAGTCATGGGCCGCATTATGATGAATCACTTCATAACGCAGGTTGTCCTTTGCTCGCATCAACCAATGACTCTCTTCTGCCTGAGATTGCCAGCTCACTAAAAAATCAGCAGAGAAGTAAGCACGATCAAATAGGGTAATACTGCGAACTGGTGCTTTTAATTGACTGGCTAAGGTTAATTCACCTTGATCCATACTGCCCATTTGGGCATCAATCATTTCATGGGTATTGGTATTCACCAGGCAAGTCGCTCTAACTTGTGGGTAAGGTGCAGCTGCTGTTTTGCCTTTGGATGAACCAAAGTGCTTAAAGTTTTCTTCTGTATGAGGCATAGACCAAACCACACCATCTACAGCACAAACGCATAGACCGTGAAAGTTGCTATATTGTTGTTGTGAGTCTTTAAACCATGCCTGACTTAATGTCGAAAATAAAGCACTCATGGGTTCTAAGCCTAAGCGTTGTCTTGCTTGTACGGATGCACTCGGTACACAGTATTCTGCCGTGCCGAAAACAAGTTGCAATTGTTGAACCACATACCAAATCGGTTGATTTCGAAATAGAGCAAGTCCGATTACCAGCCAAACAACATGTTCAGCAGGCAGTTTTCTTTTTCGAATTGATGCTTTACCTGTTTGGTCTAAGCAATCTTCAATCCAGTTTAAATCAATCAATTCACTGAATTGTGAAAGTGAAGGTAAGGTTTGTTTTAATGTTAAATCTAGATTCTGAGATAAATTCATAAAAAAAGAGCGTATTTACATACGCTCTTTTTACAGCATTTTAACTTTTTTTGCTTAACTGACTGGCATTAACTCAATCGGTGGCTTTTTCTTAAAAAATATAACTTATTGATTAATAATCACAATGCCATCCATCTCAACCAATGCATTTTTGGGTAGGCTTGCCACACCGAGCGCTGCGCGTGCTGGGTAAGGTTGTGCAAAATATTCACCCATAATTTGGTTGACCAACTGGAAGTTTGAAAGATCGGTTAAGAAGATATTCAACTTCGCGATATCAGCCAGTGTTCCACCAGCAGCTTCACAGACAGCTTTTAAATTATCAAACACACGACGAATTTGTGCTTCAATGCCTTCAACCAACTCCATACTGTATGGGTCTAAACCGATCTGACCAGAAAGGTAAAGTGTATTGCCGACTAAGATTGCTTGCGAATAAGTGCCGATCGCAGCAGGGGCATTTTCAGTATGAATTACTTGGCGGGACATCGTGTTCTCCTATTATATTCACCGTCAATCATAGCCTAGATCGGCATTAAAATGTGCGGATTTAAACAATTAACTCGCAATCGATGTTTCCGCAATGCTCACTGGTTGAGCTAATCGACTGATACGTGGGAAGCCAAAATGCATGCGTAGATCGCGAATGATTTTTGCGATTTGCTTACGGTTGTGTACCACAACATTGACATAAGTCTTATCGTCTTGATTACGTACCATTTCGACCCCAATTTTTTCTTTGCGGCATTGATAAATCAGGTCGGAAATTTGTTCGTCATCCATCGCCATGTTAATCAATAAATACGCAGTGAAACTAATTTCTTCTTCATTCTCATTGGTCCACTGCAACGGCATGATGTTTTCAGGATGTAGATGTTGTTCATGCAGGAGGTTGTGACAACGCGCACGATGCACAATAAGTCCGCGGCGTGATAAATGACCTTGAATTGGGTCACCCAACACGGGGTTACAGCAATGTGCGTATTTGACATCAACGCCTTCAGTACCTTGAATGAGTCTGTCAGATTCCTGTGCACTTTGGTCATGCGCAAACAAATGATTCGCGACCAACTGCGGCAGTAAATCGCCCACGGCAATTTGCTCAAACAATTGGTCTTTAGTTTCGATATGTCGCCATTGTAAAAGTTCTAACCAGTCTGATTCTGTTAAATCTTTAATGGATACATTGAATAGCTTTAAAGCGCGATTTAAAGCTTGCTGTCCAACGAGGCGTTGTTCTTCGATGTCTTGCTCACGCAGTATATTTTGTAAGGCACGGCGGGCTTTTTGCGTGTTGACGAAGCTGAGCCAATCTGGATTTGGGGTGGCCAAGACATCGGTTATAATTTCAATCACCTGACCACTGTGCAATGGCGTAGAAAGTGGTTTAGTTTCCCCATTGATTTTCGCACCTACCGCATGGTTGCCCAAAAATAAGCTGGCAGAGTAGGCAAAATCGACTACCGTTGCACCTTGTGGTAACTCGTGTAGATGACCTTGTGGGGTATATACCCAAATTTTCTCTTGGTGTAAATAATCGAGTAGTTCACTAAAAGTGGTTTTGGCACAGGCTCCATCGATCAAGACATTCAAGTTCTGCATCGAGGCTTGAATCGCAGAGCGGCAAGCTTGTGGAGCACTGTCGCCCAGCACTACACCAAAACGCGCCGCTTTACGCATCAGTTCGGTTTGAATGGTTACTGATAATGTTGTGTTTTCACCTTTTAAGCGTAGTAGCAGTGATTGGTTGCCACCTGGAAGGGGTTTACGAATATGGTCTGCAAAGTGTAAAACTTGAAAACTCTCTCGCAACACATCGGCTAAGCGGTCACAGTCAGCAATGCTATTTAGAATAATTTCAAAGGCGTGACTATGCGTGAGTTCATGTAGATCAATGTCATTTTTTACAAAGTGGCGTAATAGTTCGATATTGTTATTTTTCTTTTTAATGCGACCTGAGATTTGATGGGTTTTTAATAGCTCAGTAAGATTATTTTCCCATTTGCTTTGATATTCACAGCGTTTGGGTTTGGTTTGTAGGAGGGCTTCTTGGACATTGTTATACATGTCGAGATCAAGGTTTTGATAACACAGATGTTCGAGGTTATCGCCCATCTCATTCATGCCAACAATACGTGCCATTGGGACAAAAATATCAAAGGTTTCTTGGGCAATACGCGCACGCTTATCGGGGCGTAGTGCATCCAAGGTGGTCATGTTGTGATAGCGGTCAGCCAGTTTAATAATAATGACACGTGGGTCTTGTAGTGTGGCTTGCAGAATTTTTCGGAAAGAAGCGGCTTTATTATATTCTTTATCACTGGATTGGCTAAGTTTGGTGACGCCATCGACCAGTTCGGAGACGGTTTTTCCAAATTTTTCTGCAATATCTTCTTTGCTAAAGTCTGTGTCTTCAATCACATCATGTAAAAGTGCCGCCATCAGGGTTTCAGCATCTAGACGCATATGCGCTAAAATACAACTGACCGCAATCGGGTGCAAAATATAGGGTTCGCCACTTTTACGGGTAATACCATCATGGGCAATATCCGCATAATCACAGGCCGCAAGCACTCGCTCGACGTCGCTTTCAGTTAAGTAAGCATCGATAATAGTTTTGAGCTGTTGTTTAGCTTGGCTGACCATTGGGCCTGGCATAAAACACCTTTAAGACGTAGCAATTACAAGAAAATTTTACTGATCCTCTAATGAAAAACATATTGCATGAGTTGTCAAATTTTTCATTGAGAGAAAAGCAAAAAAGATACACCTAAACCACGATGAATCCTATCTTCTAGTTATAACGTGTATTGGATAAATATAAAAGTTATCCAATAAAAAAGCCTAGTTAAAAACTAGGCTTTTAAGCGATAAATTTTTCTTATTGGAAAGAAAAACCATCTAAATTCAAATTGTTTGCAGACAGTGCAAGATCAAGACTCGAAGTTTGGTAGTCTTGCTCACGTTGTTTCAAAATATCTTTGGAAACATGACCGATAGCGATTTCACGTAATGCAACAACAGTCGGTTTGTCATTGTCCCACTCAACAGTAGGTTCAATGCCTTGACGTGCCAATTGACGCGCGCGTTTGCTTGCCACTAGTACAAGCTCAAAGCGGTTGTCTACATGGTCTAAACAATCTTCAACGGTTACGCGTGCCATAAGAGTTCTCGTTACAAAGGCTAAAATTAAACAGACTGTGCAGTATAAAGTGCTTTGTCTGTAGACTCAAGTTTTAATCACTTTTCAACAGGGGTGATCAGCTCAGAAATCATTTTCTGATGACGGCTCGCTTGCTGTGTAATGACTAAACGATTGGCAATAATCACAGACTCAAGATCATGCAAAGCTTTATTGAAGTCATCATTAATAATCACATAGTCGAAGTTAACATATTGTTGCATGTCTTCAACTGCACAGCCTAAACGCCGCTCAATCACTTCAACAGAGTCTGTGCCGCGGTTAGACAGACGTTGACGCAGATCAAACTGGCTTGGTGGTAAAATGAAAATTTGTTTAGAGTCAGGAAAAAGCTTACGAACTTGCTGTGCGCCTTGCCAGTCAATTTCTAATAGAACATCATGACCTTTCGCCAGTTGTTCTTTCACTGTAGCTTGCGCTGTGCCGTAGTAATTACCAAAGACTTCGGCGTATTCAATAAAACCACCTTGTTCAACCAAGGCTAAAAATGAGTCTTTTTCGGTAAAATGGTAATGTACACCATCAAGTTCGCCGGGACGTTGCCCACGTGTAGTATGAGAGACAGAAACGTGAAGATTCGTTACACGGTCAAGGAGGGCTTTTACGAGGGATGTTTTGCCTGTTCCTGAAGCTGCAGAAACGACAAACAAGAGACCCGACATGATATTTTTCCTGATATGATAAAATATCTTCTCTATTTTAGAGCAGACAAGGTTTAAACGAAATAGCAAGGCGTCACTTTGTTTGCATTTATTTTATTAGTTTCCGCTGATTGAAAGGTGGTATCGAGGAACATATGGAAATTGTATTGGCCAATCCACGTGGTTTTTGTGCAGGTGTTGACCGTGCGATTGCCATCGTAAATCGTGCGCTTGAGTGCTTTAATCCGCCCATTTATGTACGACATGAAGTGGTACACAATAAATTTGTCGTAGACGATTTACGCCAACGTGGCGCAATTTTTGTCGATGAATTGGATGAAGTACCTGATGACAATATTGTAATTTTTAGTGCACATGGGGTCTCTAAAGCGGTACAGATCGAAGCCGAACGTCGTGGTTTAAAGGTTTTTGATGCAACCTGTCCATTGGTGACCAAGGTTCATATTGAAGTTACTAAATATGCCCGTGAGGGGGTTGAGGCCATCTTAATTGGTCATGAAGGCCACCCTGAAGTTGAAGGTACCATGGGGCAATATGACCTGAAAAATGGTGGTGCGATTTATTTGGTTGAAGATGAGCAAGACGTGGCTGATCTTCAAGTGCATCATCCTGAGCGCGTGGCTTTTGTGACCCAAACTACTTTGTCGATCGACGATACTGCAAAAGTGATTGATGCTTTACGGGCGAAATTTCCTGAGATTCAAGGGCCACGTAAAGATGACATTTGTTATGCGACTCAAAACCGTCAAGATGCGGTGCGTGATTTAGCAACCCAATGTGATGTGGTGTTGGTGGTCGGTTCGCCAAACTCATCGAATTCGAATCGTTTACGAGAATTGGCCGAGCGAATGGGTAAAGCCGCTTATTTGGTCGATAATGCAGATGAGCTTCAACAGGCATGGTTTGAAAATATCACCAAGGTTGGCGTCACAGCGGGTGCATCTGCACCTGAAATTTTAATTAAGCAAGTGATTCAACGATTACAAGATTGGGGTGCAACACCGCCACAAGAGCTTGCTGGAACGGAAGAAAATATTACCTTTAGTTTGCCAAAAGAGTTACGTATTGCGGTAACTCAAGCCTAAAAGGTGGATTGGTTAACATTCTAATTTTATTGAAAAATTGACAGATGATTGTAAATTGGCAATCATCTGTTTTTTTATGCCTTTTATCCTGAAGTGTGAGGGTTTTGTAAAGTTGTTGGTTACTATTTTTAATAGGGCAATGTTTGTGTCTTGGGGGGAGTATGCGACAAAAAGAAAACGGGTTCACCTTAATTGAGTTGATGGTGACCATTGCGGTGATGGCAATTATCGCGATGATGGCGGCTCCGTCTTTTATCCAAATGGTTCGGAGTAATCAATTGCGAAGCGATACCCGTGATTTTGTGGATTTATTGAGCGAAACGAGATCAGAAGCGATTTTTAAACAGAGTGATCGGGTCGTAGCGTTAGATAGTAGTGTGGCAACACCTTTTAAAACTTGGGTGCCAACGCATGTCACAAAAACGAGTGGGGATAGCAGTGTGACTTTTAATCGTTTGGGGCAGACCAGTGTTTCCACAAACGGACAGTGCTTTATTTTTGAACACAGTAGTGATGCTGCGTTAAAAGCATATGTGTATGTACAAAAGGGTGGAACGGTTGTTTACAATAAAGCGGCAACAAGTTGTCCGACTTGAGGGGAAGGAATAATAAAAATGATGAAACGTCAAACGGGAGTTGGGTTGGTGGAGGTGCTTGTGGCTTTAGTACTTCTAAGTATTGCTGTATTGGGGTTTGTGGCATTACAAATTAGAGCCATCACGGCTAGCAACGAAGCGACGATGAATGTTCAGGCGACCAATATTGCCCGAGATTTGGCGGAGCGGATGCGTATGAATCGGGATGGGTTGGTGGGATATGTTGCGAATACCGATACCACGAATTGCGCAACTGCATTTTGCTCCCCTGAAGATATGGCTAAATACGATTTTAGACTAGTAAGCAGCCGTGCAACTGGCTTGGGTATGAGCATGAATGTGCTTAATTGTGAAGGGTCTACCTTAGTGCGTAAATGTGTTTATGTGGCGTGGGAAGAAACAACAGCGACCAATGGTACAAGTAGTTCTGATTGCACCAATGGTGCAGCCTATGTGCCAAATGCGAAATGCATCATCATGGAGGTATATAACTATGGCTCATAAGCGATATACCTCAGGTTTCACCCTCATGGAGTTGATGATTGCTTTAGCATTAGGATTGTTAATTGTTGCCGCAGGTTTGGCTGTGTTTTTGAGTAGTCAGCGTTCTTTGGGTTTACAGTCTGGCATGAGTGAGTTGCAGCAAAATGCGAACTTTGGAATGTCGCTCGTTACACATGATTTGAGACATACCAATTTAAATACTGCCTCTTCACATAGGGTGAATAATTATAACAATGGTTCGGGGATTATTTTTAAAAAAGAAAATCTACCAACTGCATTGCAAGCAACAGCTAATTTAGAAGCTGAATTTGTTACTTTGCAAAATAAGGATACTGACAACACTACTGGGACAAGTGATCGGTTAACTATACAATATGTCCCTGCAAGCAGTGAGATTTTTAATTGTGAAGGCGTACGGGTGACGAATGCGTCCTCGAAAACCATTGTGCAACGTTATTATGTTGCAGAAAGTCCACAACAAGTAACGGGTGAGCCGACCTCGTATTCGCTGTATTGTGATGCTGCTTCTTATGATGGTGCAGGGCTAGTCGGTTTAAATACCAATGCACAACAAATTATGCAGCGGGTCGATGCGTTTAAAGTACGCTTAGGGGTAAAAAATCCTGCGGGTCAGTTACGCTATATGACAATTGATCAATATATTGCAGCGATGGAGACAATCCGTGCAGCTTGTGCCACCCCAATAGTTGAAGATACCTGTTCAAAAACCTATTTGAATGTTGTTTCTATGGAGATTGGTATTCTGTCTCGGTCTACAGGAACAATTGGTGCAGATGCAAATTTAAATACTCAAACCAGCTTTAATGTTGCGGGAACTCCAGTCACGCTTTCAGGGGATGTAGCAGTAAATAAGCGATATTTGCGTCAGGCGGTAAATCAAGTGGTCGCCATTCGTAATACCTTGGGAGCATCATCATGAAACAACAAAAAGGCGCAACACTCATTACGGTATTGGTCATTTTGATCGTTATCACATTACTGGGGACTATAGCGGTAAAAATGGGGATTGTGGGTTTAAAAATTGCAACCAATAGTCAGGTGAATGCGTTGTTGTTAGAAAACTCTGATTCAGCGTTGTTTAATATTGAAAACCCTACTGAGGTTGAAAGACAACTGGCCTTGGATGGTATGTTTGCTTATTTTAACTCGTCTGCCAATGCAAATGACGAATTGGTATTTTGCTATCGCGCATCGGAAAATTCTTTCTTTAAATTATCTAAAGCTAGCGCGATTACAGAGAATGGATCAACGATCAAGATTGGTGTTGATGGCTTTTGTAAAGCCAATCAATTTGCAATGGGGCGTTCTGCAGTGCTGTCACAAGTGTATTTAACCAAAAATGCAATAACCTCTACACCATTTGGTGGTGTGCCAAAAGGAACAAGTCTTGGACAAAGTAATGTGCCGGTAACCATGCATAATATCGGGGCGACTGTCATTTCAGTCTTACCGAGTTTTGCAGGTGCGACTACTACGCAAATAGAGAACTGTTTTAAGCAGCGGGCTTCGGCCGTGGGGGCATGTTTTGATGGGTTAGGTATTCCCTATAACATGCAGCATTCGGACTATACCGTTGGCGGTCAGCCGAAGTTGGTATCGTAAAGAAAGAGGATTGAAAAAATGAAAAAATTAAATCAAAAAAATGCGCTTTCTGCTACGGTGTCGATGCTCATGACTTTAACCGTATGTAGCAGTGTGTCACAAGCCAGCGATATTGATATTTATAGCAATGCAACTGGTGGAAAAACCACCATTACCATGATGCTGGATACCTCAGGGAGTATGGGCAATGGTCTTCTTTATTATAGTACACGTTTTGGTTTTTTTAATGGAGATCATATTACAGATAGTCTACAGGACGATTATGGAGTTTGTGTGAATGCAAATTCCACTAGATATGAAAGTAATTCGGATATCCGTACAGAGGTGAAAACTGTTACATTATCGGATAACACGACTGTTAATTACACAAGATATTATTGTAGGGTAAGAAATTCATCATCGGAATATACAAGACTAAAAAATGAAGGTGTTTGTACCGAGTCAGGCACTGAACTACGATGTTTCGACCGGTTAACTCGATTAAAAGATGCTCTAATTAGCGTATTTCAAGATGCTGAAATTAAAGATAATAATATTCTTATTGGATTAGGGCAGTATTCTAGTTCAACTTCAAGTAATGAAACCTCAAGTAATGCTGATGGAAGTACTGGACGAATTCTAGTTGCAGCAAAGCCGATGGATAATACGCATAGTGATAATTTAATCAAGGCTATTGTCAATTTATCCCCATATGGTGGTACACCTACAGCCCATGCTTATGCTGAGATTGGTGCATATATGTTAGGTAGGACAACTAAAGGCAGTAGTCAGAATACTGGTAGTGGTTTTGATAAATCTAATACTACAGATATAAAGCAAGACAATAAATATAAATCACCGTTTGGCACAACTCTACCTTCCCCAACAGACACATGTAATGGTCAAGGTATTTATTTCTTAACTGATGGTGCACCCAACAGTTCGAATAATTCATCTAAATTGATGAGGCGAGCATTAGGTCTTAGTAGTGATTTTTCGGATTCAGGTGGATTGCCTAATGGAAGTGAAAATAATAATCAAATGAGTTATGTGGGAGCGTTCGCTAAAAAAATACGGTCTGATTACAATATAAAAACAGCCGTAGTTGGGTTTGGTAAAGAGTTTGCCGTAAATGCTAATACCGTTAAATTGCTAGTAGATCCTGTAACAGAAAAAACAAGACCTTACTATGACTGTAATCAATTATCAGGTGATCCTAAAAATGCCTGTAACTGGGGAGCTAAATCGCATCCTGATTTACCAAGTACTGTTGGCGGTTTTGGTAATGGAGGTTTTTATTCGGCACAATCCACGCAAGATATTATAGACAGTATTAAATATTTTGTTGATGATGTTAAGCCTGAATTCGAGCCGATCGCCACAGGTTCGCCTACCCTACCACAAGACGCATTGAATCCACTACGCATTCAACCTTATGGTTATTATGGGTCATTTACACCGAAACCTCAGGAGTCTACTCAGCTTTGGGTCGGAAATATGAATAAATATCATATTTTTAACGGTGAACTATATAATGCAAGCAAAACTATTCGCTTAATTAAGGCAGATGGTTCGCTTGACGCAGCCGCCAAAGGGCTTTGGACCGACGAGGGCATGAAAGGACAATTGCCTTTGGGTTTAAGCACCAATGCCGCAAATGAAAAAATTGCCAACCGTACTCTTTATACCAATCGGGAAATTACAGGTACTGCGGCTCCGTATGCAGCAAGTGAAATCGGTTCACTGAAAAAAGTGAATGTGACAACTTTATTTGGTACGGGCACTACAGCGTTATTTGCCAATGACCCAGATAAAAATTACTGGTTGAATTTGCTTGGTTACAATGTTGCTGCAACAGGAACGGTTACTTTGGCCGACCTTATAACCAAACCTGAACTACGTCAGGTCGGTTCGGTCATGCACTCAACCCCTATCTTGCTGACCCAGTCAGGTAAAATTTCATACACTTCTGGCACTATTGACACCACTGATCGTGACGATTACTTATTATTCGGTAGTACACAAGGATTATTGCATGTCGTACGGGCAGGCAAAAATGCAACTGATGCAAATCGTGGTAAAGAGGTTTTTGCCTTTGCGCCAAACGAAATGATGCAAAATCAAAAGAATGCTTTTCTATCTGAAACCAGTAGTACCTTGGGCAAAAATAACCTGTTCTACGGTATAGATGCACCGTGGACGGCTTATACCCATTATGTTGCAACAGCAGATGGAACATTGACCGTTAACGACTCAGGTCGTGTTGCACAAAATGCCAGTGGTGATGATATTGCCATTAAAGGTTTGCAGTGGGTCTATGGTGGTTTGCGTATGGGAGGCAAAAGTTATTACGCCTTGAATTTATCTGACTTAGATAATCCAGAGCTCAAATTTCACATCGACCCAGCCAACTCAAAAATTTATAAATCAAGTTCCACAACCACAGGTGTAACCGCTCTAAGCTATATGGGACAAAGCTGGTCTAAACCGACCATTGCTTATGTGAATTTTGGTGGAGTGAAAAAACTAGTCATGTTTGTGGGTGGGGGTTATGACCCTGATTATGAAAATGCAGCATATGACCAAAGTACCACCACAGGTGGTGGTGCGGGTGTCTATATGTTTGATGCCAATAATGGCGACTTGCTTTGGTGGACCAGTGCCAATGCAACAGCAGCAGGTGGTGCAGAAGCATTTACCGATGCAAGTGCAGATAATATTAACATGAAATACAGTGTTGTCAGTCAGATTAATGCGATTGATCGTGATAGCGACGGTTTGGTCGACAACTTATACTTTGGTGACTTAGGTGGACAAGGTTTCCGTGTCGACTTAAATAACGCTGCCACGGGTGCCGATGCAAGTGCTAAAAAAGCGAATTTTGCTAAACGTGTTGTACGCTTATTTGATGAACATGCAACAGGTGGGGCAAGCCCTCGCTTCTATGAAATGCCAAGTGTGTCTATACATGACAGCGATGATGGCTATGTTGCTGCCGTTGCGTTTAGCTCAGGTAATCGCAGTTCACCATTGGTTGGGGCGGCTGGCACGAATCAGGCGGGTTCAGCAACCAGTGCATTAGATGGCGTATTTGTGGCTTATGATAAAGATGTTGCAAAAAGGGATCTTTATGGTACGCCAACATTAACCACCCCGACAGCGCTGTCTTCCTTAAACAGTAACATGAGTACAGGTGTTGCAATTAATGGAAATAGCGGTTGGAAATATACTTATTCAAGTACTGCAGGTGCTTATAAAGGAATGAATGAGCTGTATGCCTTAGATGGCATTTTGTATGTCAATGTGTTTCATCGTGATGGTACAGGTATTGGGGGGAAATGTGGTGCTGGAGTAAAAGGAGATTCTTATATCTACCAGTTCTGTTTGCCTACCGGAAAATGTTCATTTAGCACTACAGTTTCAAATACTCCAAATCGAGTAAAAATAGGAGCGGGTATTTTAGGAAGTGGTATTGGTCAAGACTTAGGAGGACGTAATAGTAAATTGGTAGTTCCACACCCGACCTCTTTAGACTGTACGACAACTGCAAATAAAAATAAGCCTGAATGTCAACAGTTTACCACCACAGCGAAACTTAGACAGTTACGTTGGTATGAAACTCGTTAAGGGGTAAATCATGAAAAAATACTTCGCTAGGGTGGTTTTTTTGCAGAGGTCGAATATAGTTGCGAACTCTGCTTGTGAGTTAAAAACTTGCAAGCAGGGATTCGCCCGCCTCAACCGCAATGCTGGATTTACACTTATTGAACTGATGATTGTTATCGTGGTTATGGCAGTTCTTACTGCCATCGCTTATCCTAATTATACGCAATACATGGAAAGACGAGATTTGGCAATCGCGAGACAAGAAGCCTTGCGTATTGCTGCAGAGCTTGAACGGTTTAAATCAAGGAATTTTGGTTATAAAGGTTTTGATGCTAGTTATTTGTATGTATATACAGAGACGGATGCTGATGGAAATCCTACAACTGCCAGTTATTATAATAAAACGACGGGTCAATTGTTGTTGCCACTAGGCTCAACGAGTTCCACTGCGAAATATACGTTGACATTGGCGAATGGAGGAACAGGACATAAGCCCTTAACGATTGTTAAAGGATCTGATGGTCAAGAAACAGCAGATTCGGCGAGTGTGAACGGTTTGAGTTGGGTAATGTCGCTAGAGCGTGCTAAGGATAGTGATGGTGAGCCAAAACAGCCACGTAATTACGATCTGCTTTTAAGCAATACAGGTATACATTGTATGACAAAAGTCAAAGATGTAGTGACAGGTTATGCAAATTGCGGCAGTTATAGCGAGTCATGGTAATGAAAAAATACTCTTTAGCATTTACTTTAATTGAATTAATGATTGTTGTCGCAATTATTGGCATCTTGGCAGTAATTGCTTATCCATCTTACACACAGTACAAAATCCGTACCAATCGGGCAGATGTGCAGAGTGAAATGATGCAAATAGCCCAACGGTTACAGAGTTATTATGTCATCAATCATAATTATACCAACGCAACATTGGACAATGGCACAGTGAGTAAAGCCTATCCTGCTTCAGGAAGTGTATATACCATCACCCTTGCGCCACTCGATCAAACTTGGACGCTTACGGCAGTCCCAACCCCGAATACAGTTCAAGATGGTAATGGAGCAGTGGTGCTAAATAGCCAAGGACAAAAATGTTGGGAGAAAGGAACGACATGCAGTGTTTCTACTTCTTCAAATTGGGAAAGTCGTTAATTCTCGTTTGATGAAGTCTCTTAAAAGAGCATTCCTAGATGCTCTTTTTTGTAAAAAATCCAAATTCAAAACTGTGGATAAATCTAAATTATTCTTTCTTTCAGCATAAAATTAACGTAAAATGTCGCCCTCTATGAAAGGGGTTTGAAGTGTATCGATGGTCGGTACAGGGATAATCCGTAAAAACTATAAGGTTGTATCATGGTAGTTATTCGTCTTGCACGCGGTGGTGCTAAAAAACGTCCGTTCTATCAAGTTATTGTAACTGATAGCCGTAATGCACGTGACGGTCGTTTCATCGAACGTATCGGTTTCTTCAACCCAACAGCTCAAGGTAAAGCAGAAAAACTTCGTTTAGATGCTGACCGTTTTGCACACTGGGTTGCTCAAGGTGCTCAACCATCTGAACGTGTTGCTTCTTTAGCTGCTCAAGCTAAGAAAGCTGCAGCTACTGCATAATTTTTGCTAATTAAGTAGTAGGTAGCCCATGACACCAACACAGAATGTTCCCGAAGATCGTATTCAGATTGGACAGTTACGTTCAGCATATGGATTAAATGGGTGGCTCTGGATCTATTCCAATACAGAACCGATGAGCAACATCTTTGACTATCTGCCTTGGTACATTGAAACCAAAGCAGGTTGGCAAACAATAGATGTAAAACGTTGGAAACCGCATGGCAAAGGCTTAGTTGTTTCGCTAAAAGGCGTCATTGATCGCACTGCAGCAGATAACTTAGTTGGCGCAAATGTCTGGATTTCAAAAGCGCAACTCCCTAAGGCAGGAATGGATGAGTTTTACTGGTCAGATTTGAAAGGCTTAACAGTGTTAGGTTTGGATGATGAAGAACAAGAAGTAAATCTCGGAAAAATCCATGAAATGTTTGAGACAGGTGCCAATGATGTGATGGTGGTTCACGCAACACCAGACAGCGTTGATGCTGAAGAGCGTATGATTCCATGGCATAAAGATGTGGTGCAACGCGTTGATCTCGAAGCTGGTCGTATTTACGTGAATTGGGGCGTAGATTACTAATTATTTTTGGAAATACGGGGGTCTGCGATGTTTTTTGCAGTCATTACGCTTTTTCCTGAAATGTTTGAAGCGATTACAGCCTACGGTATTAGCGGGCGTGCAGCAAAAAGTGATTTAGTACAAGTAACTTGTATTAATCCCCGTGATTATGCTGAGGGCAACTACAAACGAGTGGATGAACGTCCATTTGGTGGTGGTCCAGGTATGGTGATGATGGCTGAGCCTCTGGCAAAAGCAATTCAACATGCCAAAGAGCTTGCCATGCAAACAGGTGCAGTTCATGTTCCTGTGGTGTATATGTCACCGCAAGGAAAAACCTTAAATGAGCCTGCAGTACAACAGTTTGTCGACTATGATGGATTGATTGTATTGTGTGGTCGTTATGAAGGGGTCGATGAACGTTTGATCCAAAAGTATGTTGATCAGGAATGGTCCATAGGGGATTACGTATTATCGGGTGGCGAGCTTCCTGCGATGGTTTTATTAGACAGTATTATTCGGAGACTTCCGGGTGCAATGTCTGATGAACAGTCTCATGTGCAAGACTCATTTGTGGATGGTCTTTTAGACTGCCCACAATATACCAAGCCAGACCATTTTGAAGGTTTGGATGTCCCTGAAGTCTTAAAGTCGGGACATCATGCCAATATTGAGAAATGGCGGTTTTTGCAGCGTTATCAACGAACACAACAACGCCGACCTGAGTTGGTGGACAATGTGGAGTTGACGAAGCAGCAAAAGAAATGGCTAACAGATTTGAATACTTAATTCAGAGTATTCTTTTAATAGGCTCTTTGTGCATTGAAGTGGTCAAGCATAAAGAGAAAGATAATCGGGTCTATGCGATTTAGCCTCTATACCCAGCGGATATCAGACCTCTTCTGACCCGCACATATTGGAGATACCCCATGAGCGGTAAGCATCCTTTAGTACAAGCTGTTGAAAATGCACAGCTTAAACAAGACATCCCAGCTTTTGCACCAGGCGATACAGTTATCGTTCAGGTTAAAGTAAAAGAGGGTGACCGTGAGCGTCTTCAGGCATTTGAAGGTGTTGTAATCGCGAAGAAAAACCGTGGCTTGAACTCTGCGTTCACAGTACGTAAAATTTCTAGCGGTGTTGGTGTTGAGCGTGTTTTCCAAACTCACTCTCCAATCGTTGCTAAAATCGAAGTGAAACGTCGTGGTGACGTTCGTCGTGCTAAACTTTACTACCTACGTGAATTGTCTGGTAAAGCTGCACGTATTCGTGAAAAGTTACCAGCTCGTAAAGTTAAAGCTTAATTTTAAGTTTTACACGAGTAAAAAATGCGCCCAATGGCGCATTTTTTATGCCTAAATTTTAGAGTCCTTGTAGCTTCAAACGGTTAGCGTGTTGACGATAAACATCCACAGGGTCTGGAGCAAAAATAGAACGTAGTCCAAAGAACTGGTTAATCACATCTAAATGGTTCCAATTATAGTTATCGCGCACGGTCTTGCCATACTTGGCACTACAACGTGAGACTAAGCCATCATTATCATTTGGCGCTTGCATGAGTAAGCCTGTTGCACCCAATAATGAGTCTGGATCAAGTACGTTCGTCAACGTTGAGTTGCCAGAGAAAGAGTAAAAATAAACTCCATTTTCTTTCGCTAAACCTTCACCACAGCTTGTTTTTGGCATACCCAGTGGATATTTCTGTGCAAAAGCTTTAGACCCAGCTTGACTTAAGCTTTTACCCGCACCGAGTGCATCATGTGGAAATAAGTTCGGATTTTGCTGTTGTGCCCAAACAATAGCCTTGGACCCAAAGTTGATTAAGCCTACCAGCGGTTGTTCTAGCAGCGTACCTTGCGCGGAAATAATCAAATCCGCCACAGGAGAGCCTTTTAAAGGACTAGAAATGGCTGTTGCAGACGCGATTTTATTGGGCATAACATTTGAGACATAGGCAATACTATGTCCGCCGTGACTATGACCAAGCAAATTGACTTTGGGTGCTCCTGTAATCGCTAAGATTTCATCAACTTGTTGCAGCAGTTGTTCACCACGAACTTCAGATGTGTTGAATGGAGAAACGCGTGTTGCCCATGCGTTTGCACCGTTACGGGCTAAATCTGGCAAGATTTGATACCAATAATCCACTCCGAGTTCATCGGTTCCTGCTCGAATCCAGCCACCCATACCATGTGCAAAAACCAAAGGGTATTTGGTCTTTGCATAATTAGAGGCAACGTAGTTTGATTTAATTTGTGAAGCGGCTGCTTGCGTTTGTGTAGCAGCAAGTGCGCAGGTCGACAGCAGTCCAGCTATCAATAATCCATATTTCATTGATCATCCTCGTTTTTTATTTTTTATGACGACAATTTAAGTTGTCAAAATGAGTATAAAGGTGAGAGAGGAGGAGCGTGGAGAAATCCGATTAAATGAAATACAGTTTGTAACTGGATAATTCTAGGAGGCATCCCTCCGAAACGGTAAAGATTCGAAGGGAAAAATAGAACTAGAGTCCTTGAAGTTTTAAGCGATTGGCATGTTGGCGATAGACATCAACAGGGTCTGCGCTAAATAGTCCACGTAGCCCCATAACTTGGTTGACCTCATCTAAATGGTTCCAGTCATAGTTATCACGGATGACTTTACCGAAGTGTGTACTACAGCGTGCCACCAAACCATCATTATCTAAATGGCCATAGGCCAAAGGCCCCAACAGTGAGATCGCACTATCTGCAACATCGAGAATGTTCGTGACTTGAGACGTGCCAGTCCACGAATAGTAATATACGCCATTGCTGGATGTTGCACCGCTCTTGTTACAGTCTGAAGCCAGTGCTGTTGTTGGATATTTCTGATTAAAAACACTGGAACCTTGCTCACTAATCGAGGTGAGTGATGCTGTTAAATTGCTTTTTAATGAAGGGTTACTTTGTCCATAAGCAAGCATAGGGCCAATAATATAATCCGCCGCTAGGCTGAGCAGTTGTGTTCCGCCTTGATTGGCAAGAAGCTGATCAGCCACTTTTGAACCTCTAAATGTTGCTCCCACACCTGTCAGTGAGGCCACATATTGCGGTTTAACTGCTTCTACATAGCGAATGGTTGGTCCGCCATGGCTATGTCCAATCAAATTAACCTTGGGCTTGCCAGTCAGGGCGATGACTTCTTCAACTTGTTGTAGTAACTGTTCACCACGTACTTCAGTTGATTCAAGTGGGGAAATTTGTGCTGCAAAGGTGGTTGCACCATTTCGAGCCAAGTCGGGTAAAATTTGATACCAGTAATCCAGTCCAAGTTCGGCAACGCCCACTCGGCTAAACCCAAACATGCCATGGGTAAATAGCATTGGATATTTAGTTTGAGCATAATTAGTTTTTACGCTTGCAGTCACCGTCTGTAATCCAGCTGTGGCTGTGGTTGCGCTGAGTCCAAGGCTGGTAACCAGACCTACGAGTGACATTGTTTGTATCATTCTTTTCGTTATAAACATTTTTTTCATCCTGAAAAAGTCAAACACGGTATAGCTTTAATCTGCGAACGGAAGTTTTCCTCCCGCGTCATGCGTGGTTTCAAAGGCTCCTAGTCGAAGTTGTTCTTGTGAATTATTAAACTGTTGATCACGTAGTTTTTGAATGGCTTGCTGCTGTGCGTCTTGATTCATATTGCTTTTAAGAATGATGTCGCGTTGTTCTAAGTAAGTATTGACCCGAGATTTCCAATTGTTTCGATCTTGGTCGAGTTTTTCTAGGCGTATGGTCGCTTCGGCACCGACAAGATTCTGGCGCATTTGGCGAATTTCTTCGGCAGAACCGCCGCGCGCCTTAATATCTGAGGTCAGTTTACGCAGATCTTCGAGTTTGGAGAGTTGTTCTAGATTTTCTTTCCAATCTTCGGGCAGTTGAGCAAACAGTTCTTTCAGTTTCTGCGCTTTTTGTACTTCAGTCAGGGACTGATCTGCCATGATGCTCATACGGTCTAAGGTATATTCATGGTAGGTATTTTCAGCGCCAAAGAGGCCTTCGATTTCATAGTCGGAAAAGAACTGGCTACGTAGGGTTTTCATCGAAGCAAAAATTTTACGATAGTACTCAGGGTCTTCTTTATTTAGGCTTGGCTCCTTGAGGCTCCCCAATTGCACACGATAATCTAAATAACGAGTCCAAAGATCTAAAATCTGCTTAAGCGCAGGTTCTTTATAACCTTGCTGCATATAGGCTTTAAAATCTTGCTTGATCTGATCAATATTTTTTTCACCATATTGGGTAATAAAATATTCAAAACAATTACGAGTCTGTTCATTGACAACTAAGCGATTACTTTGGTCGAGCACCAGTTGGCAGTTGATCTCGGTGTCCTGTTGGCTGTTGCTGACAAAAGGCAACCCTGATGCATGTGGCAAGTCTGACGCTGCGGGTAATAAGCCTGACGTATTTTGAGCACTAGAGCTAATCGGCCCTTGGTTTGAGCCGACAGTTGCATTGGGTGCGAGCCAAATGAGAAAACCAAGAATGACAACAACGATCACGGCGAAAATGAGCCATAATTTCTTTTTTTGCATATCCTATGCCTAACATCCCTATTGTATCTTTTATTTAATTCATATGACTGAACTCGATTTATTCTGAAACAAAAGGGTAAATAAACAACAGAAAAGTTGTAAAACTAGACAAGCGGTTGATAGTATTGCGGCAGCTTTAAGACGTGTCTATGTTATGAAATCATCTGCTTCAAAAATCCAGCGCCGTGCCGTGAATGGTGTATTTTTATTGAATAAGCCATTGGGAATCAGTTCAAATGCGGCATTGCAAAAAGTGCGCTGGTTATACCGTGCGCAAAAGGCGGGGCATACAGGAGCGCTTGATCCATTGGCATCGGGACTGCTGCCGATTTGTTTGGGCGAAGCGACCAAGTTTTCGCACTTTTTGTTGGACTCGGTGAAGCGCTATCAAACCACCATTCAGCTGGGGCACAGTACCACCACAGGTGATGTAGAAGGCGAGCAGTTGTTAGAGCAGGCTGTACCTGAGTTAACCGAAGAGTTGATTGAAGTCGTTTTGGCTCAGTTTGTGGGTGATATTCAGCAAGTGCCACCAATGTATTCCGCTTTGAAGAAAGATGGTCGTCCTTTATATGAGTTGGCCCGTAAAGGGATTGAAATTGAGCGTGAAGCACGCCCAATTACCATCTCTGCAATTGAGCTGCTTTCATTCACGGCAGACAGTGTCACCCTTGATATTACTTGCTCGAAAGGTACATATATTCGTGTTTTAGGCGAAGATATTGCGAAGGCATTGGGTACTTATGGTCATTTAACTTATTTACACCGTATTAAAACGGGTCATTTTGATCTGATTCCAAGTTATACCATTGAGTATTTGGAAAGTTTGTCGGAACAAGAGCGCGAAGCACTGTTGTTACCTGTATATGCACCTGTAGATCATTTTCCTAAAGTACAAGTTCCAGAAGGGCGCAGTGAATACTTTAGTCGCGGTATGGAAAGTAATATTGAGCATACAGCGGAAGCACAGGTCTTGGTTTTCGATGGGGAAAAATGCTTAGGCTTGGCTGAAATTACTGATAAGAAAAGATTGGTTCCAAAGCGGGTTTTAAATCTATAATCGAAATATATCACTCGGTAAAAAAGGATAAGGCGTGGACATCGACATTATTATCAGTCTGATCTTTTTTGCCTTTTGCGCAGGCGCAATTGACGCTGCTGTTGGCGGTGGTGGACTGATCCAAATTCCCGCTTTGATGAATGCATTTCCGTCGATGGCACCTGCCACTTTATTTGGCACCAACAAATTAGCGGCGGTGGTGGGTACAGCCACTTCCGCCGTTTCCTTTGCCCGCAAAGTTCGCTTTGAATGGAAACTTTTGGCTGTGGTCGCAGTGTGTGCCACCATCAGTTCATTTGGGGGCGCGGCCAGTGTCGCCATGATTCCAAAAGAAGTCCTCCAACCCTTTGTCTTGGTCATGTTGATTGTGATGGCGGTCTATACCCTCATGAAGAAGCAATTTGGGCAAGTGCATATGGCACAGCGTGTGACACCTAAAATTTTACTGTTGGCGGGAATCGGGAGTTTAGCCATTGGCTTTTATGATGGTTTGTTTGGCCCAGGCACGGGCAGTTTCTTTATTTTCTATTTTATTCGCTATTTACGCGTTGATTTTTTGCATGCGGCGGCATTGGCTAAAATTGGCAATGTGATGACCAATCTTGCGGCGCTAAGCTTTTTCATTCCCTCGGGGCATGTGCTCTTCGCTGTAGGAGGCACGATGGCCGTCGCAAATATGATCGGGTCTATTTGTGGGGTAAAAATGGCGCTGAAATACGGCAGTGGTTTTATCCGCATTTTATTTCTTATTTTGGTAACTATTTTAATTCTCAGATTGAGCTATCAAATGTTTTTGATGTAATGGTGCGATACCTTTAAAACTTCATTACAAAAAACGCGCAGTCTGTGACCTCATTTCTCGTTTATTGCATTTATGATCAATACAGTGCACTCAATGCTGTGCCAAGAAGCTTTTCAATAAAAAATGATGTTTTAAGTTGAACGGAACTGGAGCATAGAATGAATATATTTGAAGCCTTAAGAGAAAGTCACGTTATACAACGTAATTTGGCTGAACGACTACTCGAAACTTCAGGGGATACGCCTGAGCGCCGTGAGCTATTTGAACGGCTTAAAAATGAATTATTTGCTCATGCTGTTGCAGAAGACCGTTATTTTTATATCCCGTTAATGATGACTGATTCGGGCCTCAACATTACCCGCCATGCTTTGGCAGAACACCATAAAATGGATGAGTTATTGGAACAATTGACCGAGACGGAATTCTCAAATCCGGGCTGGTTGGCAATTGCAAAAAAATTATCGGAAACCGTACATCATCACTTACAAGAAGAAGAGCATGGTTTCTTTCAGCAAGCAGGAAAAATTTTACTCGATGCTCAAAAGACTGCGCTCGCCAAGCAGTATCAGCAGGAATATAAAAAATACAAAAAAATTGAAAAAGACAGTTTGGTTTAAGTCCATTTTAAACAAAAGATGGCGAGTGCCATCTTTTGTGATTTAAAGCGCGTCATCACTTTGCGGTTTGGCTCTAAAGGTAACACCAACGGAGGCAATCATAATGCAAACTAGCGCTAACGTTTGCCACATGCTAATTTGTTCTTTCAGTAATAACCAGCCTGCCAAGGCTGCTAAAGCTGGCGATAAACTTGAAAGCGTCCCATAGCTGAGTTTACTTAAACGTTTCAAAGCCATCAGGTCTAGAGCATAAGGAATGGTTGTGGCGAGTAGTGCAATCAATAAGGCTTTCGGCCAGTATTCCGTTTGCATTAGCGCTGTATGGTTATGCGTGGCACTAATCGGCAGAAGCACCAAGGCTGAGATCACAATAGCAATACTGAGGGCATGCATGCCGATATTTTGACGGACGACTTTTTGCCCAAAATAAATATACAGCGCCCAGCACGCACCCGCTGAAACTGCAAATGCGGCTCCTAAGAAGGAGAAGTTGGTTGCATTGGCTTGATGCCACGGTACCATCAGTGCAATGCCTAAAATCGCTAATCCGACCCAAATATAATCACGACGTTGTTTGATCGAGAGTAGCGCTAAAGTTAAAGGGCCTAAAAACTCTAAACCTACGGCAATACCTTGCGGCAGTCTACCCAGTGAAGCGTAGAATAAAATATTCATGAGGCATAAGGCTGCCGTATAGCTCAGTAAATCTTTCCATTTTAAATGCGGTAGGCGTTTAATGATGCTCCATGAGCGGAACATCAGCACAATTAAAATTGCGGCAAAGCACAGTCTAAGGGTCACCACGGTGAGGGGATCCAACACAGCAATCAACTGCTTGGCAAAAGAAGCACTGATTTGATAGGACAGCATGGACAAGACCATGAACATCACTGCCATCAGTTGAGAATTAGGCATCATGCACACATCAGGTCATGGCGACCTGTTATTTTAAGAAGGTGGATTAGTATAACCATTCAGCACCCAAGTTGGATGCTGAATAAGCTGATTTTTTGAAATGCAACAACATGAATTTAAAAGTAATCAATACAGCCGTTGGATTTAAAAGCTAAATTCAAATGCTGGATCACATGGTTTAAACTGCAGCTTTTCGGTTTTTCTGGGTTGTATAGGTACAACCAATAGACGCCATGATAATCACGCTGAGCGCAAGCCACTGTGACCACAATAGTTGCTCGCCTAGAAAGACAAAACCGGATAGTGCTGCGATAGCAGGTTCAAGGCTCATGAGCGTCCCAAAACTTAAAGCGGTTAAATTGCGTAGCGCAATCATTTCTAAGCTAAAAGGCAAAGCGCTAGCCAAAACTGCCAAAGCTATGAAATAGACCAAGTTTGAGGGTTTAAACACATTTGTGGGTAAACCACTGAATAGGGCAAGCGGCATTAATATCAGCATACCGACAAACATGCCTAAGCACACGGTATGGTTGCCCGAAACACCCGATGGGCGCTGCCCCGCCACGATATACAAGGCCCAACATGCACCTGCACCTAGTGCAAATGTGATCCCAAGAGGGTCTAAAGGTTGAGCAGCTTGGTCGAATGGAAACAGTAAAACCAAACCTAAAATAGCCAGCCCGACCCAAACAAAGTCAAAGCGTTGTTTGGCATAAAACAGAGCAACACTGAGTGGGCCAATAAACTCAAACGACACTGCAATGCCGAGCGGCAGGCGAGCAATGGATAAATAAAACAATAGGTTCATGCCTGCCAAAGCAAAACCATAGCTGAGAATGGCTTTATATTTGACTTGCTTAAAATCAACCTGCCAAATTTTAAACAGCACGGCCAAGATGATTGATCCCAACAGCAAGCGCATGGCGGAAACAGTTAAAATGGGAAATTGATCGAACAGCACTTTGGCCAGTGAACCACTACTTTGCAAGCTAAGCATTGCAATCAGCAATAAAAAGGTAGCTTGGAGGTGGGGAGTACTTTTTAGATTTGGCATTATTAGAATACTAGATAGAGAAATGAATACTTGCAAAAAGTAGCGGAGAATGTGCTTGGGTCGCACATAAAATTTTAACAAGTATTCAAAAATAAAAAAACCACAGCTTGGCAGCTGTGGTTTTTAAAAAGAGTCGAATTAGAACAATACGCGAACGCGGATTGTGCCTTCAACGTCTTGTAGAGTATCTAAAGCTTCTTGAGATGCTGTTGCATCTACATCCATTACCAAGTAACCCACATCACCTTTGGTCATGAGAGACTGACCTGAAATGTTGATGCCGTGTTCAGCAAACAAGTTGTTGATTTTTGACAACACGCCTGGCACGTTTTTGTGGATGTGAAGTAAACGGTGTTTACCTTCGGTCAACGGTAACGCGATTTCTGGGAAGTTCACCGCAGATAAAGTCATGCCTTTATCTGAATAAGAAACGAATTTCTCAGCCACTTCTAAACCAATGTTCGCTTGCGCTTCCATGGTCGAACCACCTACGTGAGGGGTTAAGATCACGTTTGGAATGTTACGTAGTGGAGAAATGAATTCTTCACCATTGGCTTTTGGTTCTTTCGGGAACACGTCAACCGCAGCACCAGCAACATGACCTGATTTCAAGGCATCTGCTAAGTCTTCAATCACGACACATGTACCACGTGCAGCATTGATGAAGATTGCACCTTCTTTCATTTGTGCAAATTTTTCTTTGGTCATGAAGTTACGTGTAGACGGAACATCAGGTACATGCAAAGAAACAACATCAGCATTGGCTAAAAGTTCGTTTAAGCTACCGACTTGACGTGCATTACCTAATGGTAGTTTTGTTACTGTGTCGAAGTAGATCACTTTCATACCTAAGCTTTCAGCAAGGACAGAAAGTTGTGAACCGATTGAACCGTAACCGACAATCCCTAAAGTTTTGCCACGAGTTTCGAACGAACCAACAGCTGACTTGTTCCAACCGCCTGCATGTGTATCTGTCGATTTTTCAGGTACACGGCGAAGAAGAAGAATAGCTTCAGCAAGTACAAGTTCAGCCACTGAACGTGTATTTGAGTATGGTGCGTTAAATACTGGAATACCACGAACCATCGCAGCATTTAAGTTCACTTGGTTGGTACCAATACAGAAACAACCAACAGCGATTAATTTATTCGCTGCTTCAAACACTTCTTCAGTGAGTTGTGTACGGGAACGAATACCAATGAAATGTGCATCTTTAATCGCTTCTTTCAACGCTTCACCTTCAAGCGCAGTTTTACGATAATCGATGTTGGTGTATCCGGCAGCATTTAGTGTGTCGATTGCGTTTTGGTGAACGCCTTCTAACAACAAGAAACGAATTTTATCTTTAGGAAGTGAAAGATGTTGGCTCATTACGGCTCCGCTACAAAGGCCAAATTTAGTGGCGATATAATAGCACGTACTGCGCCCGATATACATTTCCTTTATGCGGACTCTGCTGGGTATTTTTAGCCTCTATGGTGCGTAAAAAAGTCTTTTTGGTCTAATTAAACTAATCATTTCAAAGGTATCCTGAATAAAACAGCTTTTTCTGCGGGAAACAGAAAAAATGCCTTATAATATGACTCCGTGAAAATAAGCCAGTTGCACACTGCTGCTTAAATCCTCACGAACTGCCTGAGCCTTAGGGCATGGAAAGACTGAAATAAAGCGCTTTTCATGCAGAGAACCCTAGCGCCACAAACAACTTGTTTACTTCTTGCAAGGTCTGAAAACGATGAATGCTCCAGTCGCTTTAACCCCAGAGTTATTGACCCAATTGACAGCAATTGTAGGTGAAAACCGCATTAAAACCGATGCGGATAGCCTTGAAAATTGGGGACGCGATCATACCAAACATTTTGATCCAAACCCGTCAGTCATCGTTTTTCCATCGAGCACGGAACAAGTGCAAGCGGTTGTGAAACTTGCAAATGAGTTTAATGTTGCGATTACACCATCAGGTGGTCGTACTGGCTTATCTGCTGGTGCAGTCGCTGCCAACGGTGAAATTGTGGTGAGCATGGACAAGATGAACCAAATCTTGGAATTCTTCCCAGCAGACCGTATGGTTCGAGTCCAAGCAGGCGTGGTGACTGAACAGCTGCAAAACTATGCTGAAGAGCAAGGCATGTATTACCCAGTCGATTTTGCTTCTGCGGGTTCGAGTCAAATTGGTGGAAACATTGGCACCAATGCAGGCGGTATTAAGGTCATTAAATACGGCATGACGCGTAACTGGGTACTTGGTTTAACCGTAGTCACGGGTAAGGGTGATGTGCTGCGTCTAAACAAAGGCATGATCAAAAATGCAACTGGTTATGCGCTGCAACATTTATTCATTGGTGGCGAAGGTACACTGGGCTTAGTGACTGAAGCTGAAATCAAACTGGAACGCCAACCGCAAGACCTTCAAGTAATGGTATTGGGCGTGCCTGACTTTGATGCGGTGATGCCTGTACTGCATGCTTTCCAAGCAAAAATTGACCTGACGGCATTTGAGTTCTTTGGTGAACTGGCAATGCAAAAAGTGTTGGCACATGGTCATGTACAACGTCCATTCGAAACCGAATGTCCATTTTATGTGTTGTTAGAATTTGAAGCGCCATTTGAGCCAATTATGGACAAGGCGATGGAAATTTTTGAGCACTGTATGGAACAAGGCTGGGTACTGGATGGCGTGTTGAGCCAAAGCCTCGATCAAGTGGAAAGTCTATGGCGTTTACGTGAAGACATTTCTGAGTCGATTGCTCCATTTACACCATACAAAAACGACATTTCAGTTTTGATTACGCATGTACCTGCATTTATTAAAGAAATTGATGCGATTGTGGCAAGCAACTACCCAGACTTTGAGATCTGCTGGTTCGGTCATATTGGTGACGGTAATTTACACTTAAATATTTTAAAACCGGCTGACTTAAGCAAAGACGAATTCTTTGCCAAATGTCAGGTGGTGAATAAATATGTCTTTGAAACTGTAAAAAAATACGACGGTTCAATTTCTGCGGAGCACGGTGTAGGTATGACCAAAAAGCCATACCTTGACTACACGCGTTCGGCGGAAGAGATTGAATATATGAAGGCATTGAAGCAAGTTTTCGATCCAAACGGGATTATGAACCCAGGTAAATTATTCGACCTTTAAGTTCGAATTGGGTTTTAAAAGCGCATCCATGGTGATGCGCTTTTTTATGGCTGAAGGAACTGAATTACATTTACTAAATAGTGTAATAGGCCTAAAAAAGGCATGATGGACTGATAAATAATGAATTTTGGGTGGGATTTATGTTGCGTCTTATTTTAGCTTCAGCCGTATGTGTGGGATTATTGTCAGGTTGTGCGACGACAAAGAATTTGGTCAATAAAGTAGGCGTAGGTACATCTGATACGCCTTTGACTCAGGTACTTAAAGAGCGCCCAGATTTGCGTAATGAGTTGGCTACGGTTGAAATCCGTCAGTACTTTAATACAGTGGAGTCTCCAACTGCGGCAGAAGTCAAAGTGACTGAAACGGGTTTGTTGGATGACTCGGTGAAGTCGGTGCGTACCGTGTATAACTTTAAGTTGGTCGATGGTGACTGGGAAAAAACTGCGACAAAAACCTCTTACCAGTGTGCGCGCGGTAAAAATACCAAGAACTTCCAAACAGCGAAGTGTTCATAATAAATCTTTGATTTATGGTTGAACTTTAGACAAGTCTGCCTCATAAAAAGCGTATCGGTTGATGCGCTTTTTTGCTTTTTGGGGCGGTATAGGCAAAAACCTTTTCTATTTTTTAGTTGAGCTGTGGATGAAAAAAGACAAGATAGTTTCTGATAAAAAACCTGATTTTACTGAAATTAGTGATATAAAAGCTTTAGATTGCCCCCAAAAATGTGAACAGAATGAACATCCAACAAGAAATTCAAAACTTATTCGAAAACAGAGATGAACATCCATTATTTTATATTGAAAGCGGTAGCCGTCTATGGGGAATGGCAAGTCCAGATAGTGATTATGATGTAAGAGGTGTGCATCTGCCGTCTAAGGAGCAATATTATGACTATCGCCAACATCGTGATCTTATTGAAATCATGGACGGCGATTTCGATTTTGTCTCATTCGATTTGAACAAAATGTTTGGTTTAATTGCCAAAAGTAACCCAACAGTTTTGGAATGGGTACGCGCTCATATTGTTTATTTTAATGCATTTCCAGAATGGGAAAATTTTAGAGATGGATTATTGAATCGAGTAGATTATAAAGCATTGTATTATCACTATTTATCTCTTGCGAAAGGTGGGATGCAAGTGATGCAGACAGCAGATAATTTTACTTATAAGAAAGTGTTTTACTCAATTCGAGGTTTAATGTCAGCTGAATTAGCAACTCAACAAATCATGCCTGAGTTACAGATTACAGAGTTGTTTGATCAAATTAGTGCAGATGACCCCTTACGGCATTGGGCTGAAGACTATTTAGAAATTAAGAAACAACAAAAAGAAAAAGCACAGTTACCAGAGGTTGAGCAAACTAAAATTTTAAAGTTATTAGAATGTAAAATTGAAGTGCTCAATACACAGCCAATTCAGTCGACCAATGATTTAGAAAAGTTACAGCAATATCTTACAGAGTATAGTTTCAGTTTAAAACAACACTTCTATGGTACTTAGTTTGGTTGGTGGATTATTAAATCATGAAAACCCTTGCCTTTATTCACTCAGAAAGTACACGGACGGCTGTAGGTGACTTTGCCCCAGTCATCTCCGTGTTTTCACACTATGAACTGGGGAATTCGGTTTCACCTTTTCTATTGCTTGATCATATAGGCCCGAGTTATTTACAACCAACTCGCTTAAAAAAGGGCGTGAGTGAACATCCGCATCGTGGCTTTGAAACCGTAACTATTGTTTATCAAGGTGAACTTGCCCATCAGGACTCTACAGGTGGTGGCGGTGTGATTAGGGCAGGGGATGTACAGTGGATGACAGCAGGGGCTGGAGTACTGCACGAAGAAGTATTTAGTGAGGCATTTTCCAAAACAGGCGGGGCATTTGAAATGATCCAGTTGTGGGTCAACCTACCTGCCAAAGACAAAATGAATTCTGCACGTTATCAGCACTTGAGTCATGAAGCCATTCCAAAGCTTGAGTTGGCGAAAGCTCAAGGAACGGTCAGGGTGATTGCAGGGATTTATGAAAACCAGATAGGGCCTGCTCAAACACATAGCCCTATGAACGTGTTGGATGTTCAGCTTACAGCGGGTACGAAAACAGTTTTACCTGTATCGGAAGGTGAGACGACACTGCTGTATATTCGTAGTGGTCGTCTTCAGCTCAATAGCGGAGAAATGATAGAAGCACAGCAGATGGCAGTCATGTCCAATCATGGTGAGGACTTTGAAATAAAAGCGGTACAAGACAGCGCTTTTTTATTACTCAGTGGGCAGCCTTTAAATGAACCGATTTATGGACGAGGTTATTTTGTCATGAACACCTTCACCGAAGTTTTACAGGCGTATGAGGACTTAAAACAAGGGCATTTTATTGCGCCTAATACAAAACCAAATGTGACAGATGAAACTTAAAAAAGTAACAATACAAACAGATGCAACACTGCTAAAATAGCTTAACTGAGCTTTGTCGGTGTCACCGCTCGGTCTATTTTAATAACACCTTTTCTAAAAACGCTTTGTGAATACAGCGTAAAACCAGTGTGCATTTCTCGCACCCATTACATTTTTTATTCAATTTTACAGTGCTTGCCATTGGGCTTAGTCGTCTCTCCCTCTAACTGACTTTGCTCAGGCTTGTACGCATTTTATATATAGATAACAATGCAAAACGTACAAACTTTAAAGTTAAGCCGTGCCACATTGATGTTTCCTTTGGCATTGGTTTTATTCGAATTTTCGGTCTATATCGGTAACGATTTAGTCCAGCCTGCTATGCTCGCGATTACCCAAGATTTTGGGGTAAGTAGTGCGTGGGCGCCATCCTCTATGTCCTTTTACTTACTGGGCGGTGCTTGTGTCGCGTGGCTGCTTGGACCACTCTCAGACCGTTTAGGCCGTAAAAAAGTGTTGCTCGCAGGTGTGGCATTTTTCGTGCTGACTTGCCTCGCGATTTTACTCACTCAAAACATTGAGTCTTTTTTGGCGCTCCGCTTCTTACAAGGCGTGGGGCTATCGATGATTTCTGCTGTGGGTTATGCCGCAGTACAGGAAAGTTTTGAAGAGCGTGATGCCATTAAAGTCATGGCACTCATGGCCAATATTTCTTTGCTGGCACCGCTGCTAGGCCCAGTAGTGGGCGCGTTTATGATTGACCATGTGTCATGGCATTGGGGCTTTATTGGCATCGCCTTTTTGGCTTTTTTAAGTTGGTTTGGTTTAAAAGCCAAAATGCCTGCGACACAACAGCGTCATTCTAAAAAGCCGCTGCACTATATTTGGGATGACTATAAAACGGTCTATAAAAATAAGACTTTTTTGGCGCTCACCTTTGGTTTGCCTATGGTGGCCATGCCGTTGATGTTGTGGATCGCACTTTCACCTGTGATCTTGGTAGAGGAACTTGGCTTAAGCAGTATGCAATATGGCTTGGCGCAGTTCCCCGTCTTGGGTGGTCTCATTCTGGGCAACATTGTACTGATTAAAGTCATCGACAAAATGGCACTCGGTAAAACTGTGTTACTCGGTTTACCTTTGATGTTCGTCGGTACGCTGTTGGTGGTGCTTGGCACCATTTTCCAAAGTTATTTCTTGCCGTTACTGATTGTGGGGATGACTTTGGTGAGCTTTGGCGAAGGTATCAGTTTTTCTGTGTTATATCGCTTTGCTTTGATGTCATCGGAAGTGTCCAAAGGGACGGTTGCCGCAGCCGTTTCGGTACTGATGATGTTTACGTTCTTCTTCGTGATTGAACTGGTTCGCGTGGCTTATGTGGCATTTGGTCTTTGGGCCTACAGTTTGGTCTGCCTCATTTTGATTGCACTTTGGTTTAGCTTTCCACGTGTGACCGTGAAAAAAGTGATGCAAAAACGTCTTGAGCGTGGTGTTTACTAAGATTTATTCGCTGAATTCAGCGAAGTGCACATCATAAAAAAGCGCGCATTCATTTGAATGGGCGCTTTTTTATTAAGGCTTTAAAAAATCCTTTTTAAAGCCAGTTTTTTAAACTTAGGCTTCAGCTTGCTCAGGTTCTAATTTTTTAATTTTGGCATCAAACACAAAAGGTCCAAAAGGTAAGATCGAAGCAATCAAACCTAAAATAAACATCTTCAAAGACCATTTTTGCTTTTCACAGACCACAAACAGCACAATTAAAAACAAGATAAATAATACGCCATGGCCCATACCCACGTATTTGACTAGGATCGGGTTATCAAAGATGTATTTCATTGGCATCGCAACGAATAACAACAGTAAAAAAGAAATCCCTTCTAAAAATCCTACAACACGTAATGTCTGAATGTTCATGGTCAAAAAATCTATGAGAATGAAGCTCGAGTGTACGCAAGAACCAGATAAAAATGAACCACAATACACCCGTACATCATGAACCATTTAAAGATAGTCGTTGTGTCGTCCGTTTTATTTAATGTCTCGGGCCAGCAGTTCAGTTTTTAACTTCAGCAATTCAGGCAAGGTTTCCAGTAGTAGACTGATTTGTTTGAGGACCAAGTGTAAATTCTGACTCATTGTTTCTTGCGCATTTAGGCGTTTAATCTCTGCCAGTTTCTGCTGGATGTCGAGTTCAGCTAATGCCTGCTGATGGAGTAGTACATGATTCAACGTATTTTGACACCACAACATGAGTTCCAGCACCTGCGTATCCTGCACCAATTCTCGGTGACTTCCCAAAGCAGAAATATAACTGAGTTGACTGTGGCTATATACCAAGTAGCGAAAAGCATGATGTATCAGTTCTGGGTTTGGATTGGGCTCGGTACTGAGACTAGAAATCATGTTCGCCAGTTCGGTTTGGGCATTATGCGCAGTACGACGCGCACTGCGGTAAGCCAGACTATTATTTTTGCCGTGTTGATATTGTTCACAGATGGCATTGAAATAGTTGAGGGTTGCATCGGATGCTTTTTTTATGGTGTTGGAAATATTGCGGAAGTCCCAATCGGGCCAAATAAAACTCACTGCGAACCAAGCAATGGCACAACCAATGAGGGTGTCTATAATTCGCGGTAAAATAATGGCATAGCCTGCACCTTTTAAATTAAAGATCAGCAGTACCATGAGTGTTGCCATCAGGGTCGCCATGGCATATTTCTTGGAACTGAGATAGAAAAAACACACGCCAAAAATAATGGTTAGTAGCAGTTGTCCTTCAATACTTGGGACGAAATACAGCAGCGGAATCCCTAAAACAACGCCCAAAATTGTGCCTAAGGTTCGCATTTTTAAGCGACTTTTGGTGGCGAAATAACGCATTTGGCAAACAAATAAACTGGTGAGCAAAATCCAATAGCCATGTTGCGCAAAGGGCAAAAGAGAGATGCCATAACCTACAGCAAAGACAAAGGCGATGCGTACAGCATGGCGAAACAGTGCGGATTGGGGGGTGAGATGTTGACTGAGTTTGAGCCACAGATCATGCCAATCATGGATATCATCATCATATAAATTGAGGTTATCAATATGCTGCTGATAACGCTGTTCTTGGCGCGATTGTAGTTCGTTGAGGTGCTGAAAACGTTCATGCACACTATCTAAATTGTTTAAAATCAGTTGTAGGTTTTTGACTTCAATATTGTGTGGATGATCTCGAACCCAATCCTGCATGGAACTGTGTAAATTCAGCAACGCCTGAGTGGTCGTTGGATCTGATACATAGGTTTGATTGGTTAAGATACACCGTGCCAAAGCCTGACAGGCAAGAGCTTGCAGCCGAATATTTTTTTGAATACGAAAAATGAGGTCAGTTCGGCTAAAGTTTTGATGTAACTGCTCATAGTGTAAATAATTAGAGCTGGCTTGTTCATGAATGTCTTGAACGAGAAAGTAGAGGTTGAGCCAATAAATTGTATTTTGGTTGGCGCGAGATGCTTTTAGTCGCGTCAGTAGTGAGCTTTTGGTGTGGTTAAAACTTTGCACCACAGTACTGTTTTGTAAGGATAAATCATAGAGCAGCGCTTCTACATTGTCTCGATTGTCTGGGTCGAATAGACGTGCTTTTGCGTTGAGCAAATCGGCAACTTGATTAAAACAGCGGGTTAAGTTGTCCTGAACGGCCAAGGTGGGTTTAAGAATATAAAACACAATAGCGGTACAGCCATACCACAATGCTCCCAAGATAAAACAACCGGGTTGAAAGTACCAAGCCGAATATTCACCTAGGCCAAACATACTGTATAGGGAAAGTAAAATGGTACCAAAGCTCATTGCTGCATAGCGTTGCCCCAGTGCCCCCAGTAAAATAAAACAAGCACTAGACAGTGATAAATATAAGATGAAAAAGAATTTATAAGGATGTAAAAAATCTAAAATGCTACTAACACTAAAGAACAAGATACAGACATAGGCAAGGTTTCTGAGACGAATGCTGAGCCGGTCATCGAAGTCGGTCAGGGCTGTTGCAATTGCACCTAATGTGGTCGGAACAATAAGCTGTTGTAGTCCTAAAAAATATAAACCTAAGGTTGTGCCACTCAGCACAATCAAAATTTGCAAGCAATACATAAAAATTGCATTGGACTGAAAGGACTGAAACCACTGACGAAGATTGTTCACGATGTAATAGTCTAGGCTTAGTTTTATTTTGGTTTTAGCCTGAACTTTTTTCAGGGCACTGTCAATTTAATGCGGTGCTCCATTGCATGAAAAATTCGCCTATGACAATAAAAATGCAGCGGATCATGGCTCCGCTGCATTGTGTGTATAAGTCGAAACTTATCCACATGTGCGAGTTCAAAACACTACTTTATTCACACTGCATGGGATAATAGATTTATTTAATTACGCCACACGCAATACGGTCACCGCCACCGCCAAGTGGTTTAGGGGTGTCTGAATAGTTATCACCACCTGCATGTACCATCACCGCTAAGCCCTCAACGTCAGCTAAACTTAAGCGAGGAGCGAGTAAATTGACTTTTGCATTACCTGCTGAGTCGACATTCAAGATTGGTAAATCACCCATATGGCCATTGAGTGGTGTGCCGTGGTTTGGCGCTTTTTCTGGGTTAAAGTGTCCCCCAGCGGCTAAAGCAGCCACAGGTTTTCCTTCTTTTTCAGCCACATCACACGAACCTTTTTCATGGATATGAAAACCGTGTGGGCCAGGTGGAAGTTGAGTCAAATTGGTTTGAATTGCTAAACCAACAGGGCTATCAATAAAACGAATGGTGCCAATTTTTTGTCCCACACCTGTAGTTGAAACAGCGTGTACATCGACGTCTTTGACTATCGTGTTGGTTTCAGTAGGTGTAGTGGTACATGCCACAGTCCCTAAACCGATTAAAGTCACAAGTGCGCTTAGTTTGAAAGCAGAAGACAACATGTTGGATCCTTTTTTCCTTAAAATTCAGAACCATTCAAACAAAGGCAGGGCTTCTGTTCAATGTTGTCCGTAGAGTGTTTTTGTATCTGATATAAAAAAACGCATACTTTCGAGGAATGTATGCGTTCAAGTCATTTCACTGAACTTATTTTTTGGGCGTATCTTAAGGCTCTTCAGGTGGATCATAAGCCAAAGTTGCTTTCGGCATCATTAGGGGTTCATTGACTTGTTCATGTAGCCATTCGCGCCAAATGGCTAACAGTACCGCTAGGATCACAGGTCCGACAAATAAACCGACCATACCAAAGCTGGCTAAACCACCCAATACACCAAACATAATGAGTAAGAATGGAATTTGCGTTGCACCTGAGATCACCAATGGGCGAATCACATTGTCTGCTGTGCTGACCACACAAACCCCCCATACCATCACTCCAATCGCTTCAATAGTCTGCCCTTGAGAGAATAACCATAAAGACACGGCACTATATGCCACAGGAGGGCCAAAAGGAATGAGTGCAAAGATAAAGGTTACAATGGTCAGTACCATTGGGTTTGGGACACCAGCAACAAAATAGCTTAGGCCTGCCAAGAGTGCTTGCGCAATTGCAGTCAGACCAACCCCATAGACCACAGCACGTGTTGTTTCAGAAATGGTGTCTAAATAGTGGTGGATACGTGGGCCAATCACCATTTCCAGCGCTTTACTGACCTGATTTAAAATGGTTTGTCCGTCACGATAGAAGAAGAATAACGACATCACCGCAAAACAGAGTTTAAAAATATTCTTACTAATTTCACTCAGTACCAAACGACCATAATTTAAATGGCTTTGAAACCAGCCCGAGACATTCTGCACAATACTGTTCGGATCGGTATTGATTTCTTTTAAAGTACGAGTGACTTCTTTACCAATAATCGGCAAATCCCGAATAAATTGCGGAACATCTAAATGACCTGAGAACAATTGTCTTTGCAATTCATAAAACAGATTACGGCCTTCATGCTGCAGCATAAAAATGGCAAAGGTCAGCGGGATACCGACAACTAACACCACCATACTGATCATGATGGTGGCACTTAAGGTTGGACGTGGTCCACAGAGTTTCTGCACTGAGTGATATAAAGGCCATGTGATGTAGGCAATAATCGCAGCCCAAAGCACAGGTACAATAAAGTATTTCAGGACTTGAAAGCTCAAATAGAACAGAATAAAAATCAGTCCAAATAACAATACTTTTTGTAAGGCTGGTGCGTATCGTTGCACGGTATTCACTGCTATATCTCTAAGGTCAAAGTCATATTAACTGAAAAAAATGCGCACGAGAACGTACCCTTGGTAAGTTCTCGTGAATAACCGACTATAAATATGGAATAACCCCGTTTTATCTATAGCAAAATATTTTAGAACCAAGCACTTGGGTCATCGACAATGGCGTTGAGCAACGGTTGCCATTGGCTTTGAATGGAGAGATAATTCTTTTGTGTTTTATCAAATACGCTTAAACCTTGCATTGCCAATTGGCCATACGCGGTGCGTTCTGAAATCCACGCTACAGGTTGTTGTTCAATTTTCGCAAAAAAATCTTGGATGTCTTTGGCACTGGCGCTGTTGGCTTTGACCCGATTGGCCAAAAGCAAAATTTGCACTTTGCCTTTACGAATGCGTTTAATATCTTGTAAATGCTTTAAAAAACGACGGGTACTGTCAATATCAAAAAACGAGGGTTGCAGTGGGGTCACAATCGCGTGCGCCTCACTGACCAGTTGTTCGGCATGCTCACCAGACAGTGCACCTGGTGCATCGATAATTAAATATTCAATATTTTTAGGCACTTCACCAATCGATTTCTCATGGCGCCAATCTAAACTTTGAATATGCGCCACTTGCTCTGGACGCTGTTTTAACCACTGACGAGCAGATTTTTGATTATCGGCATCGGCCAAAGCCACTTTATAACCTTTTTGTGCGAGTGCCGAAGCTAAATTGATTGCGGTTATCGTTTTGCCACAGCCACCTTTTTGGTTGGCGATTAATATCGTTTTCATGACCTTAAATGATTTTATTCTGCTCACCCCTAGCATATCATTCTTTTGTGTGTCGCATATGACACCAAACCAAAGTTGTAAGTTTAAATCTTGCTACCTGTAGCACAAAATTAGGAAAGAACCATGTCCATATGGATGGCAATGTTGATCGGTGCAGCAATTGGTGTGGTCTTGACCACCCTTATTTTAAGTCACAGCCGAAATGGACGCATCAAAGCAGAATATGAGCGCTATATTGCCGAATTAGAACTAGAGCATCAGCAGGCTTTGGCTCAAGCACAAAAGCGCAGTGTCAATACCAGTCGTGCAGTGCTCAAAGGTAAAATGGCGGAGCAACTGGCACCGATTATGCCGCAGTTTGAATACTTACCCAGCGATGCCAAGTTTTTGGGTGATCCTGTTGACTATGTGGTCTTTGATGGTTATACCGACCTGCGTGATGGTGAGGGAAGAGCAGAAGATATTGAAATTGTTCTCATTGATATTAAAAGCGGTGGGGCGAGGTTAACCAAAGGACAAGTTGCCATTGCGCAAGCGATTCAAGCTGGGCGGGTTCGTTTTGAAACGGTCCGCATTGACTTTGATACGATTGAATAAGCTTGATAATGTCTACCCATGAAAGCATCTTGCTTGATATAGAGCAGATGTCTTCTACATGATTATCATGACCCATCGCTTGAATGTAGCTTTTGAGCACGTGCAAAAAACATCAGTTGTCCGAGTTTCGGAATACCTTCGGCATAAAAGTAGTGTTGTTCTATCAAATTAAAACCTGCTGCTTTTAAGGCCGGTTCAATGTTTCGATTGAGATGGCAACCATCGGCTAAACGCTTTTGCACAGGTGTGAGTAAGTGTTGTAGACGCTGAATATAAAGGTTATTTGTATTTAATACATGTTCGACCACATGTAAGGTGCCACCCGGTTTGAGCACGCGTAATATTTCCGCCAAAGCCAGTTCTAGCTCAGCAATACTACACAATGTCCATGTACTGACCACATGCTCAAGGCTCTGGTCAGCAAAAGGCAGGTTTTCCGCACGGGCTTGTACATGATGCACTTCAAATGCTGCTGCTTGTACCCGCTCTAAAGCCAAATGATAAATTTCAGGACTGGGTTCAAGGGCAAAGACATTATCGACATTTTGATAAAAGGGTAGATTCAGCCCTGTACCAAAACCAATTTCCAATACCTCTCCCTGAATTGGCAAAAGCAGTTCGCGGCGCTTGTCCATTAAACTTGGTACTTGCATGACCTGATTCAGGACATGTGGAAAGATATGTTGTTGATAGTATTTATAAAGCATGATTATTTTTGGGGCTCTGTTCTTCAGCTCTAGCCTAACTGAAAAGTGCTGTGGCTAAAAGTAGACTGCATAATTCGTTCACAATGTTACTAAGTTCATAAGCTTCTTTTCAGGAAACTGGACTAAGATGAAAATTGGTTCATATTTTCCTAGGTCGATGGGAATGAGGTTTGCAATGAAATCTAAATTTATCCTGCTCAGTTTACTCAGCAGTTTGCTGTTGCCCATCAGTGCAAGTGCCACTGTGGATTACAACATTGCCAAAGGTTTAGCGCCGACCTCTAAAGATCAATCGATTTCGGTATTGAAACCGTTTAAAGGTGATTTTCGAATTTTAGGTTCTAAAATGTATTCGGATGATGCACAAGCTAAATTCTCTCCGATTGACTACGCCGTAAGTTGGGGCTTATTTGCTGAACCTGAAATTGCACGCCATATTACCGTGAATCAATACGACCGTTATCTCAACTGGAAAATTGATCGTTTGCCTGTGCCTGCCGAGCAAGCCATGCAAATGGTGTCAAATATGCACATCATTCCAGCCAACCCTGAAATTGCTAAACAAATTAAACACGTGAAACGTGGTGATTTGGTCCGTTTAAAAGGTGAGTTGGTTGAAATTAAAGACAAAGATATGGTCTGGACCTCATCCTTAACCCCGACCGATACGGGCGATGGAGCATGTGAAGTATTTCGGGTCAGCTCAATCCAATGGATCGAACGGGTAAAGGGGTAATGTGGAAGTAGCGCTGAGTTACTTCAGCGTGCTGTTTTAATGTTTTCTAGGCGATGAATAGCCATATGAAGTCTTGCTCCACGTGAAACCTATTGGTCAAATCTGTGGATGCTTATAGGTGTATCAATGTTAATAGTGTTTATAAATGTCTGATAATAAAATTAATATTGTATTTGTTTAAAACCACGTTCAAGTTACTTGAACGTGGTTTTTTATCTTTATTTTGCAGTTAATGCCGTACCCTCAAATTCAATACCATTCCATCCATTCAACATGAACTGACGAATATTTTGATGATCTGTTTCATCAGGTGTGGCTAAAACGGAAGCATAGTGTTCTGCAAATAGGCTTAAAGTTTGCATTTGATCGAGACCTTGAAGTTGTGCAAACGAAAACACTTTTGCGCTACCTTGGTTTTCAGTTGCCGCATTGTGCTGCAAACCATTTTTAAATGCAGTTGGTGTATGTGTATAGGCTGCTTCAATAAAAGCCAATACATCTGAAAATTTTGCTTCGCCCGCTTCAAGCTGAGCCAATAGTACTTGTGCCATGCGTCTATTTCCGACTAAATTTATGTCCACATCATACCCAAAAATTGCATGTTTGGGAGTTTTTGCCTGAGAGAAAACCTTCTGTTTTGCATGAAGAACCGGTGCTAGTGATTTTGTGAATCTATGTTGTATTGGTCATAGAGCGCACTAGGGTGAAGTAAAGATATTCGGCGATGCTGGGTTCAATATCCCATGTAAAGCATGTGTGAGTTTGAATGCTGAAGTTCACTTTTGAGAGTGAGACAAGAAGATATGTAAGGATCAACAACCGATGTTAAAAAACCTTGAAGTGCGAGGATTGATTCAGGTTTAATAGCATTATAGTTGATAAGCTGTGGATAACTTCGGACTTATCCATACCGCATTTTGTAAAGAATAGGATAGGTCAATGAATTGGATCTTGGTGGCAATGGGGGGCGGAATAGGGGCCTGTTTACGCTACGGTGCAGGATTATGGTTGTTTAAACCGAGTATGAGTTTTCCATGGCCGACATGGTGGATCAACATCATCGGTTGTTTTGCTGCGGGTATTTTCTTTGCTTTTAGCCAGAAGTTTCCAGTACTGCAACAAGAAGCACGTTTATTTTTGATGGTGGGCATATTGGGCGGTTTTACGACATTTTCGAGTTTTGGCCTCGAAACTTTTCAGTTATTTAGACAGGGACAAACAGTGCTGGCTTTGAGTTATGCACTGTCGAGTTTAGTGGTGGGCGTCATCGTGCTTGGGATCGGATTTTATCTCTTGGATAGTTTGTTTAAACATTAAGAAAAACGCTGGTCAAAATAGGAACCAGAAAAGAACGCATAAAAAAGAAGCCTAAGCTGGAGGAGGTCTTAGGCTTCTTGATATATTTACTATAACGCGTATAGCTTAAAGAAAAATGAAATTATTGTGAGCGTTTGAAACGCGCGAAACGTTTATTGAAACTTGCAACACGACCTTCATTACTGGTTTGACGTTGTTCGCCCGTATAAAACGGATGTGAAGCACTTGAGATATCTAAACTGACGTAAGGATAGGTCTTGCCTTCATGCTCACGAGTTTGATGACTTTCTAAGGTACTGCCGATCACGAAAAACGCGTCGGCATTGGTGTCGTGGAACAGGACTTCACGATACTCTGGATGAATATTGGCACGCATAGACTTCTCCTTAAATGTATTATTTTGAAATGTTATAATATAACAATTGGGAAGTCAAAATAAACCCAGTGACTTTATGTAACTGGGTTTGTTGAGTTGTAGCGATTTTATTGTGCCCACAGTCTTTATTTAGGCAGGAGGCGGGACCAACTCTTCAAATAGATCATTGAGGTTGTCGTGTACTTTGAGATGAATCAGGTTCCAATAATGTCCTGAGACTGTTCGATTGACCATTAGTGTATCGGGTGAGGGTTTAAACACATCCCAGTATTTTAGCGATGGTTTGACCAGTTCAATACCATCATGATGTGCTGAGTTTTCAGCAAAGTCATACAAAGTGGTCAGTGGACGCATGAGCACTTCTAACCATGCTTCATACAGTTCGGCAGGGAACTTGCCTTGCTCAGACATCGAGTGCAAAGCAGTCAGTTGCTGTTCCATGACCAAGATATCACTGTCGCGCGCTGCTTGAATCAGCTGCTTAAAATGCATCACGATTTCAGTCGATAGAGTTTTTACACCGCCGTAGTCATATACGATCACGCTACCATCTTCTCGGAAGGCAAAGTTGCCCGGATGGGGGTCGCAGTGGAAACGTTTTAAGAAGAAAATCTCACGGCCAATGGCACGAAATAAACGACGCCCCAGTTCATTGCGTGTGTCTTGTGACCATGTACTGGCAGTTTCAATGCTTTCGCCGTGCTCTAAGCTTAAGGTTAAAATATGGCGGCTTGAATAGTCTTTATAGACTTGAGGAATAATAATTTTAGGGTCTAAAGCTTGATGAAAGGTTCTTGCGACCTCTAAGTTTTGGGCTTCTATTTGATAGTTTAGTTCGTTGTCTAAACTGTCCTGAATTTCTTTAAAGAGTTGATCTTGCAGCTTACGGTCAATTTTAAGTACACCCATCAAGCGTAGTGCTAAACGGACCTGTTTTAAGTCACTTTCACAGGCTTCTTCTACGCCCGGATATTGAACTTTAACTACAACTTGCTCACTACTCGGTAAAGTAGCTTTATGCACTTGGCCAATGGAGGCTGCGGCAAAGGGTTGTTCATCAAAGGTGGTAAAAATTTGATTGAGCGGTTTGCCCAGTTCTTTTTCCACTTGAGCTTTGATCTCTTGAAAAGGCATCGCAGGCGCTTGGCGTTGTAATTTACTAATTGCACGTGCCACTTCAGGCGGAAAAATATCTTTGTATTGAGATGCAATTTGCCCGACTTTCATCACGGCACCTTTCATTTCACCTAAGGTGTCTGCAATTTGAAGTCCAATGTCCTGAAAAAGCTGACTGCGCGCCGCATTTTTTTTATCTTCATCGGCATTGAAGTTTTTAATTGAATTGGTCACAGTCTTGGTTGCGATACTTGCCGTCATGCTGGCAAGTTTCATAAAGCGACGACCGGGCGTACGAGTCGTATTTGCCATGCGATATTCCTCGGGGCATCTTATTACATCTCAGATTTGATCATAGGCGACAAATGCAAAACTGCCTACTTTAAATTGTTAAGCTGATGTTTCTATTTAAATAATAGTGGTCAATTGAGTGAATTACACACAAGATGTCGCTGCATTTAAAAATCGCGTTACACTGTGCGAAAAATTTTGAGTAAGAAATAAATGAAAGTTTATCGTTATTTTACAGGCAAGGACGATGTGCATTTTTGTGCGCGCGTCACCAAAGCACTGAATGAAGGCTATAGCCTGTATGGTTCACCCACCATGACCTTTAATGGCAGTGAGGTGATCGTTGGGCAGGTGGTGGTTAAAGACGTTGAGGATGAGAGTGAAGTGCCACAAGGTCTGAAAGACGCTTTGGCACAACAGTAGAAAAACTGGAATAGGAGAAGAGTCTGGCTCCTTCATATTCCATGCCATGCATGACTTATGGATAGTCCTGCCTGAGACGTTTATTGTTGTTATAAAGTCGGAGCAAGAGCAGGACACATGCCACGCTTAAACCGACAATCAGTCCAATCCAAACACCTGCTGCACCTATGTTGGTGTAGCGCGCTAAATAGATACTGACTGGGAAAGCCACGATCCAATAGGCAACCATGGTAATCCACATTGGGCCTTTGGTATCTTGCATGCCGCGTAAACAGCCTGCGGCACTAATTTGCCAAGCGTCCATCAGCTGATAGGCAAGTGCAAATAATAGTAAATACATCGCAACTTCTGATACTTCGTGATCCGAGGTATAAATCGCCACAATTTCAGGACGAAACAGTGCAATCAGCAGCATGGTCATCAGCGCCAAAACCGTGCCTGTAGCCAGTCCAAGCTTTTGTACCTTGCGCATCGCGATCCAGTTTTTTTCACCATAGTAAGTCCCGACACGAATAGTCAGGGCGATGGCAAGGGACATCGGAATCATAAACAACTGAGAGGTGACCGACATTGCAATCTGATGAGCTGCCACAATGGTTTCACCCAATGGGCTGAGAATAATCGCAGCGGTACTAAAAATACTGACTTCGAAGAAAATAGCTAAGCCAATAGGTAAACCAAGTTTTAAAATACGTTCGATCCAGTAGCGATCCATCTTCTCCCAAGTGCTAAACACTTGAGTTTTTTGATACGCCGAGGCTTTAAAAATGTAAGTGGCTAAGGTGAAAAACATGATCCACTGTAAAATCGCAGTGGCAAATCCGCAGCCTGCCGAACCGAGGGCTGGAATCGGGCCAAAACCATACATAAAGACAAAGTTCAAGGGAACCAAAAGGACCAAGGCCACTAAGCTAATGACAGTGACAGGACGTGGGTGGCCGAGCGCTTCTGAGTATCCACGCAGTGCTGCATACATAGTCACCGCAGGCATGCCAAAGCCAATGGCATGTAAAAATAGGCTGGCTTTCGGCAGTAAGTTTGCAGGTACACCCATGAGTGGCAGTAATAGCGGCATGCTTTGTAAAATTAAACCCGCAATGCTTCCCAAAATAAAGGCCACCCAAAGGGATTGGCGGGCAATGGTGGCGATTTTTTCAGGGGTGCGTGCGCCATTGGCTTCTGCCACCAATGGTGTTGTCGCAATCATGATGCCGCTGAATAGCAACATGATCGGTATCCATAAACCGACACCGACGGCAATCGAGGCTAAATCGGTAGGAGATAAATGTCCCGCCATGATGGTATCAATTAACCCGAGACCCGCTTGAGAAAACTGCGTGATCAGGATGGGCAGCATTAACACCAATAACTTTTTTAATTCGAAACGATGGGACGTGATTTTATTTGTAGTCGACACAAAAATTACTCATATTCATCATGTGCTTGGTCTAAATAAATTCAGCGTTGTAAAGTGAGAAGCACACCAATAAAAATTACGACGCCACCAAGTAAACGCTGCCAATTTACAGGCGTTTTTTCGGTACCAAGTAGACCATAGTGGTCAAAAATCACGGAGGTCAGGATTTGTCCAAAAATAACCAAACCTGAAAACGTGAGAAAGCCTAATTTAGGCGCAGTATAGATGCTTATACTGATGGCATAAACCCCTAAGCAGCCACCGAGCCATAAGTACCAAGGAATATTGGAAAAATCATGTAACTGTGGTTTGTCCACAGGTTGGAGTACAACCAAAAGTGCTAAAACGCAGGTTCCAATGAAGAAGGATAACAATGCGGCTTGTAGTGGAGAGTAAAAATATTCTCTGAGCTGTGTATTCAACGCCGTTTGAAAAGTCATAGCAATGCCAATACCAAAGGCCAGTGGTAGCATAAACAGCAAGTGGCTCGATATTTTCATCATTTTAAACCATTCATTCTTCTTGTCTTTTTATCAGTCTAATCCAAATAGACACAGATTTCATAAGTGTCTTGATGCAGTCATGTTAAAATATGCAAGATTACCGCTGTGCTTTAGAGTCTCTTCCTTGACTGATTTACATCCTGCAAATATTCCGTTGTCTTTATATATTCACATGCCGTGGTGTGTGCGTAAGTGTCCCTATTGCGATTTTAACTCGCATGCGGTGCCAGATGGCAAGTTGTCTTTAGATTTAGAGCAAGAATATTTACATGCTTTGGTTGAGGACTTTAAAACTCAGCTTGAGTTTGCTCAAGGGCGTCACATTCATAGTGTGTTTATTGGCGGCGGAACGCCGTCTTTGATTTCGGCACAAGGATATCAATGGTTATTTGCCCAGTTAAAAGCACTACTGCCTTTTGAGGCGGATTGTGAAATTACCTTAGAAGCCAATCCAGGTACAGTCGAACATGACCCTTTTGCCGATTATTTGGTGGCAGGTATCAATCGCTTGTCGATCGGGGTGCAAAGTTTTAATACCGAACATTTAACCAAGTTGGGACGAATTCACAGTAACGCCGATGCGATTTCTGCGATTGGCCTTGCGCGTGATGCAGGTTTTAAACGTATTAATGTCGACCTGATGCACGGTTTACCTGAACAGACTTTAGAGCAAGCTCTACTGGATTTGAAGCTTGCCGTGGGCAATGGTGCAACGCATATTTCATGGTATCAACTCACGATTGAACCGAATACCGTGTTCTTTAGAACCAAGCCTGTCTTACCTGTGGACGATGTGCTTGAAGAGATTCAAGCCCAAGGTGAAGCTTATTTAAAAGCGCAGGGTTTTATCAATTATGAAGTTTCGGCATGGCGTAAAGAGCAACCTTCCGCACATAATTTGAATTACTGGCAGTTTGGCGACTACTTGGCGATTGGGGCAGGTGCACATGCCAAAGTGACCCAGCCAGATGGGGTCTATCGTTTCCAGAAAACTCGTTTACCTAAAGACTATTTGGCTAAAGTCCCTGCGGAGCATGTGCAGTTTAAGCGGATTGAAGCCGACGAACTTCCATTTGAGTTTATGATGAATGCTTTGCGTTTAAATACAGGCGTGGCGGCTGAATATTATGCGCAGCGGACAGGTTTGAATCTGGATCGTTTGGCTGAAACGTTAGACTCACTACGCAGTCGAAAATTAATGGTGGATGATGCCACGCGTTTAGCGTGTACCGGGCAAGGGCATGTATTTTTAAACTCAGTGTTGGAAGAATTTATCTAAGTTTTTTAAGTAAGCTACCTTTTAATAAGGCATATTTATTCGTCGGTATACAGGGAATGAATATGCCTTTTTCTATGGAATCAAAAGCTTAATAATAAAGACTCTTGGTTTAACAGAAGAAAATGGCAAAGACTGGATTTAGAAGAAATGATAGAACCTTGTATAAAGAATCTTTCAATTTAGGTTTAACAACCATTCATTTGAGTGGTGAAAAAGAATATTAAAAAGGATAAAAGTACCTAGTCATTTATAATACTAAGGGAATAATATGAAAAAAATAGGACTATTATCACTCATAATGCTTGGAGCGGTAGGCTCTACGTCGAATGCAGCGATTCCAGATCAAGTTGCTGAAGATGCTTATCTTTATGGCTACTCTATTGATGAAGCCTATAAATATTTTTATAAAACAACGTTTGAAACTAACACTCCATTAAATCGGTTCCAAAATATTCGCCAACTCGCGGATGATACTTATACCGCTCACCCAACCATTAACAATGACACGTTACATTTAATGGGGTGGTTAGATGTTGGGGCGGAACCTGTGATTGTCAGTATTCCAGACTTTGACAGGGGCGTTACTGGATTTTACATACCATGGACATGGGACACTACACGACTGCCATGATTGGTGCTAGAACGCGTGGTACTAAAGGTGGTCGTTTTATGTTTGCTTCAAAAGCATGGAAAGGCACAGTACCATCTAGCGTAGATGAAGTGATTTATGTAGATTCTGATTTGCAGAAAATGATGGGTCGTATTATGGCGACCAATAAAGAAGATGAGAAAAAAGCCCTAAATTATATGGATCAATGGAATATCCGGACTTTATCTGAGTATTTAGGTGTGGCTGGACCAAAGCAAAAGGAAAGAACATATTTAGATCCAGCAAAAACTTCATGGTTAGAACGTGTAAACTTTATGCTCTGTGAAGGCACCATGGCTGAAGCCGATCAGAAATGGATTAGCCAATACAAAGTGATGGGTATTGTCCCATGTAACTATAAATTGACTCAAGAACAGCTTGCAGCCGCTCAAGTGGGTGAAAAGCTTGGGATGCAGCATATTAGAGATCTTGTGCCGAAATTGACCCACTCACGTAACCTGCTTGGTACACGTGAGCAATTGAGTGAGGGTGCCCGTGATTTATTTGATATGGGGACATATTTAGGTCAATGGGGTTTACCTGCAGATGAAACCGTATATCTAAAAGCAGACATCGGTTCCGATGGTCAAAAGATTAATGGTTCGAATGGTAAGAAATACCAAATGCGTTTTAAAGCACCAGAAGTCAGTCAATTCTGGTCATTTACCGTTTATGGTTCTGACAACCGATTGATGGCGCATAACGAAATGAATCGTCATAGTCGTGGTGACCGTACACTTAAAGCGGGTGCAGATGGTCTGTACACCATAGAATTAAGTTCTGATGAAAAAGCCAATGCCAACAATTCAAACTTTCTACCGATTCCAAATAAAGACAGCTATATCATTTTAAGAATGTATGGCCCAAGTAAAGTCATGCAAGAGGGTAAATATTCAATGCCTGTGATAGAAGTGGTGAAGTAAGACTTTGATGTAATAGTCTATTCAAAAAAGCTCAGACTTCAGTTCTGAGCTTTTTTATCAATATGAGATTGATTTCAATTGTTTTTTAATTTATTAACTCTTCATCATAGATCAGATCATCTTCATGGATATTGATAAAGTCAGGTTGCGGATTTGTATCAAATTGAACCGCAGAAATGGACGCCTTGCCTAAAATCTTTGCTTTTGCAACTCTGTGCATACCATCCATTAATCGGCCTTGAGCACATAAAATGATGGGATAAGCTAAATCAGCCTCTAGAATGAGTTGCATATGCGCAATAATGTCTTGAGTGGTGGGGTGAGTATCTGGATACCAATAAGCTTCGTCTAATTCCTTGATGTCTGATAGCGGAACTTGTCTGACTTGAAAAGATTGAGTGATTTCGACCAAGCGATCGACATCCCAAATATAGGTATCGTTTTCAACTTTTCTAAAATGATATTGCTTTCTCATCAGGATTAAACCCAGCTAAAATACACAAGAATTAAAACATAAAGTCTAAAAGAATACCTGCGTGTAAAATTAAGCGAGTTAATAATCATCAGACTTTAAATGGTCAGCCCTTTTTGATTCAGCCGATAATGAATAGGGTTGATTCATTTGTACGAATTCGCTTACATCAATTCCCGCTTTTTTCGCCTATACGTCTGCATGTGATTTTTTTAATATAGAACCATAGAGAGCAGGATGCTCCAATAGAATAACAATAAAGATCAGCTCAAGGACGAAGGTACGACAGGAGTCATACCTCAGCACTTAATACGAAAAACCCCGACAGGATGTCGGGGTTTTTTATTATCTAAATTTTATCTTGTCATACAGGTAAGCTTATATTTACATCTTAAAACAGAGCCACGTTGAAACTTTGTTATGCTGAATAAATGAGCTGTGGTACAGAACTCTAGGTTTCGTAAAACTGAAAATAACCAAGCAATAATAAAGGAGAATCAGCATGGCACAGACCAGCCAAGACCGTAATCCAAGCCCTGATTTAGCTGAAGATAATGCATTTTTTCCATCGCCTTATTCACTTTCCCAATACACCGCCAGTAAAACCGACTTCGATGGAACCGACTATCCAACACCCTATATTGGGCATAAAAAAGTTTTGATGGTCGCAAGTGATGAGCGTTATTTACTGATGAAAAATGGCAAGTTCTTCTCCACAGGCAACCATCCTGTAGAAACTTTACTGCCTATGTATCATTTAGACCGTGCGGGCTTTGACATTGATATTGCTACGTTATCCGGCAATCCAGTTAAACTTGAAATGTGGGCGATGCCCCATGAAGATGCTGTCGTGCCTGCAACATTCCAAAAATACTTAGCCCAATTTAAGAAACCCCTAAAACTGGCAGATGTACTGAAAAACAGTTTAGGTGATGACTCTCCCTATTTGGCTGTTCTTATTCCTGGTGGGCATGGTGCTTTAATTGGTCTACCTGACAGTGAAGACTTAAAAACCTTACTGAAGTGGGCGGTGGCAAAAGATAAATTTGTCATTTCGCTGTGTCATGGGCCAGCAGGTTTATTGGCAGCTGCGGTTAATGAAGCACCTGAAAACTATATTTTTAAAGGCTATAAAATGTGTGTGTTCCCCGATGCACTCGACCAAGGGGCAAACTTAGACATTGGTTATATGCCGGGGGAATTACCATGGTTGCTGGCAGATCGCTTAGAAAAGTTGGGTGTCGAAGTGGTCAATAAAGAGATGTCGGGACAGTGTATTCAAGACCGTAAGTTAATTACAGGAGATAGTCCTTTGGCATCGAATACCTTGGGAAAAATGGCAGCACAGGCGCTTTTGGCCGAGGTTCAGTAGTTTATTTTCTTCAATCAAGAGCGCCGTGGCGCTCTTTTTTATGTCTAATTTGCTTATTAAAAGTTCGATTTTTTAAGCTTGGAAACTGATCTCGAATGTGGATCAAAGATTAAAATTAAGCACTCATTTATTCCAACCAAACTGTTTAAAAATCGCATGGCCTTGTGGAGAACTTAAAAACGTAACAAAACTTTTTGCTTCAGGATTTTTTAGACTGTGCTGAGTCAGTGCAACACCTGCATCACGGTAAATCACCAGTTCAGGTTCGATCGGAATAATTTGCCCAATGTCTGGATTACTGACTCCCCAAATATTAAACACCAACCATGCATCATAACTGCTGTCCGCTTCCCATGCTTTTTTCGCTGCGCCTGTATTGGGTGCATACATGGCGATATTTTTACGGAAGGATTTTGTGAGCTGAATATTACCCGTTCTACCCGCAATATCTTCCCACATGCCCACTTGGCCTGCGCCATGGATGACCAAAACTTTAGTGTTTGGTTTGCTTAGGTCTTTAAACCCTTGAATATGTTTGGGATTACCTTTTCTGACTAAAATGGCGGCAGGGCGTAAGTAGAGTGGCTCAATTGAGTCCTTTACGATTTTATCGGCAAATACGCTTTCAAAATCTGACATCATGGCTTCCGAACCGCTATAGATGACGTCGGCATCGAGTTTGGCTTTGTCGGCCCATTGTGAAGTAGGACCAGCGGTTACATGGACATCTATCCCTGTCTTATTTTTAAATTGTTTCGCTGCTTCATGCATCGCTGGTGCTGGCCCACCTGGACCATAAACATTGATTGCCGCAATAGTGTCCATTGATAAAAAGCCCAGCATGAGCGGAAAGATATAGTAGCTCAGCTTATACATTTTTAGCATTGTTATTTCCTTTATTGATATTTGAACGCTGATCATATTTTTTTTTCTGATGTAATTGAATATTTATATTATTTTTTTTGTTAAATGGTTTTTTTAATATGTGAAAGAGAACAGCAGCAACTACGAAGTTGCAGGTTTATGGAAATATAAGGTCGAACAAGAAATAAAAAGAGCGCCTAGGCCATTGCTGTCCCACAATTTTTCACAAGAGGAAGCTCAAATGAGCTTCCTCTTGTTTTATGGGTATTTTATCGGGTGAAAATAAAGCTTTT
>NZ_LSOD01000014.1:0-20569 GCF_001592855.1 Acinetobacter sp. BMW17 | reverse complement strand
GAAAAAAGGCAAAGGCAATGTCCGCGAGTAGTGAAAATTAAAGCACAAAAATATCCAAGAAAATGCCAGTCAATTTCTTAACTGACTGGCATTACCGCAGATGCGGGCTTTTATTATTGGACTTGATCAATCAAATGATCGAGCGCATCCGTTTTAGGTTTCGGTTGTTCCTTGGGTGCTTGCATGGTGGGTGGGGCGCTGTTCTTTGGAACCAGCGTTTCCTCTTCACCCGGCAAATCATCAAAGTCACGCTCAGGAGCACGTGGAACCACCACAGGTGCAGGGCGATACAACGGTTGCGCCAAAGGTGGGGTTGGGCCTAAGTTACTCTGAGGTGTTTCTTTCTGATGGCGTTGAATTGGCGCTTTGGCTTTGGCGTCGAGTTGAACCCAAGCCGAAGGCGTGCCTTGTAAGGCTTTGGCCATGAAGTCTGTCCATATCGGGAGCGCAGCCACACCGCCGTATTCGCGGCGTCCTAAAGTCGTGGGTTGGTCGAAACCGACCCACGCTACGGTCACCAATTTGCCATTAAAGCCAGCAAACCAAGCATCTTTTGCATCATTGGTGGTTCCTGTTTTTCCGCCCAAGTCATCTCGTCCAATACGTAGCGCAGCACGGCCTGTACCATGTTGAATCACGTCTTTTAAAATATTCGCCATATCATAAGCAGAACTGGATTTTAAAATACGTTGCGCTTGACGATAGTCACTGTTGATCTCAACAGGATTTGCCGATTTTTCAGCAGGGTTCAGCTCTTGGTTGGTGACTTCAATTACTTCATCATCAGGTGTGATAGTGTCAGCAGATTGAGGATTTGATTCTTGTTGAGAGATACAACTGATACATGCATATTCAGGGTTGTTCTGATAGATGACCTTGCCATAGGCATCTTCAATCCGATTGATGAAGTGTGGTTGAATACGATAACCGCCATTGGCAAAGGCTGAGTAACCTGTGGCCATTTGAATCGGTAAAACCTGAGGTGTTCCGAGTGCAATGGTGTAGTTACGCGGAATCTGTTCATCAGTTAAGCCAAAGTCCATGAACAATTGGCGTGTCCGTTCAATGCCCACGGTTTGTAAGAGTCGAACTGACACGGTATTGCGCGATAAATAGAGTGCACGACGCAATGGAATCATGCCTAAATAGCGACCATCAGCATTACGCGGTGACCATTTCTCAATGGTGATCGGGCTATCATTGACCATGCTATACGGTGTCATACCGCGTTCTAAAGCAAGTGCATAAACAAAGGGTTTGATAATCGAACCTGGTTGGCGCCAGCCTTGTGTGGTTCGGTTGAATTTAGACTGATAAAAGTTATAACCACCAACCAATGCTTCTACAGCGCCATTGTTTGGGTTAAGTGCAATCAGCTGGCCCTGAACTTTAGGCAGTTGCACCAAAGCCCATGAGGTTTTGTTGTCATTGGGGCGCAGACGTACAATGTCTTTTACTTTAACAATCTGAGATGCTCTTGATGGTGCACCGCCTACCGCATTTGCATTGCGATAAGGGCGTGTCCAAGACATGCCAGACCATGGTACGGTTACCGTTGAGCCATCTTGCATTAAGGCATCAAAACTATTTTGATTCACACGGGTAACTTCGGCAGGGAAGGTGTTGGCAAATGCACTAAAGCTACTTAAGGGTTTGTCATGAGCTTCCGCACCACGCCAACCATGACGACGGTCATAGGCTTCTAAACCATCTTGTACCGCTTGTTCGGCATAGGCTTGGCGTTCACTGTTGATGGTGGTATAGACCTTATAACCGGAGTCAATCGCATGCTCGCCGAACTTTTCAATTAGTTCGCTACGGACCATTTCACCGATGTAGGGAAATCGGTTGCTTACCCCGCGGTCAGGCATATCAAGATTAATTGGTTCTGCAATGCCTTTTTCATATTGGCTTTGGTTAATGTAGCCTAGCTGGAGCATACGACCCAAAATCCAGTTACGACGTTCTAAAGCACGTTCGGGGTTGACCACTGGATTGTATTTAGAGGGCGCTTTAGGCAGACCAGCAATCATTGCCATTTGCGCAATGCTGAGTTCGTCTAAGCTTTTGTTGTAGTAAATTTTAGCTGCCGCTGCGATACCGTAGGCATTTTTACCCAAGAAAATCTTGTTGACATAGAGGGTTAAGATTTCCTCTTTTGTCAAATTCTGTTCAATTTTTCGTGCTAGAAAAACCTCAGTCAATTTACGTTTTAACGTACGCTCGGGACTGAGATAATAGTTTTTTGCCACTTGCATGGTGATGGTCGAGCCACCCGTTTGGACGTTTGACCCAGTAATACTTTCACTGACTGCACGTCCTAAACCTTTAAAACTGATACCACTATGCTCAAAAAAAGAAGAATCTTCCGCCGCTAAAAAGGCATGAATAAAACTTTGTGGGATCTGATCGTAATCTACGGGTACAGATAGCTTGCCACCGTATTCCGAAATGAGTTGGTTATCCGCACTATAAACTTGTAAAGGTTTTAGTAATGGCGCCTTTTTTAGAGTTGTCATTTGCGGCAAAGATGGGGCAATATAGAGATACATGCCATAAAAACCCATTGGAATTGAGACCAACATTATAATAATGATCAAAAAAAATGGATGAACACGGCCCGAACAAGATAGCTTTTTCATAACAAGTAAGTTTTAATAAGAGCTAATGGCAAACTAATTAGCGGTCAGTATATCCTGTACACATACGGAATGTTAGATGAGTTATTGTATCCGTATAAAATTATAGACGCGGACTAATTAGTGGGTTACTTTTTTTGGGGATAAAAAAATAATAGGAATGATACTGTGCTCAGGTTATATCGTAAGCCAAGTAAGGGGTTAATAGGAGTAGATATTAGTTCGACTTCTGTTAAGGTATTGGAACTTTCTGTTAAAAACAATCGGTATTGGGTGGAGAGCTATGCACTTGTCCCTTTACCAGAAGGAAGTGTGGTCGAAAAAAATATATTGAATCCAGAAGCAGTTGGTGATGCCCTCGAGCGTGCGGTAAATTTGGCCAATGTTCAATCGACAGACGTAGCACTGGCAGTTCCGACGTCCATGGTGATTACTAAAATCATTGAAATGGATGCCGATATGAACGATGACGAACGTGAAATTCAGATTCGTGATGATGCTGAGCAATATATTCCATTCCCTTTAGATGAAGCGAGTTTGGACTTTGAAGTCCTTCCAGACCGTTTAGCCAATCCAAATCGTGTCAATGTACTCCTCGTTGCAACCCGCATTGAAAATGTAGAGGCACGTGCCGAAGCATTGGAGTTGGGCGGTTTAACGCCTAAGATTGCCGATGTTGAAAGTTTCGCCATTGAAAATGCATTCAAAGTCTTTTCAGATACGCTTCCAATGGGCGTAAATACCGTTGGGATTTTAGACATTGGTCATACCATGACCACCTTGTCCGTTATGAGAAATAATAAAGTCATTTATACGCGTGAGCAGGTGTTCGGGGGGAAACAACTGACCCAGGAAATTCAAAACCGTTATGGTTTATCTTTTGCGGAAGCAGGGCGTGCCAAAAAAAGCCGTACTTTGCCTGATGATTATGATATTGAAGTCCTTGAGCCATTTCTTGAAGCTTTAGTGGAGCAAGCTGCACGCTCTATGCAGTTCTTCTTTGCGTCCTCTCAATTTAATGAGATCGACCATATTTTATTGGCAGGGGGGAATGCCAATATTCCAGGACTGGCGAAGTTATTACAACAAAAATTAGGTTATCGGGTCACCATTGCCAACCCATTTTTACAGATGGGCTTTTCTCCACAAATCGACATTAAAAAAATTGAAAATGATGCTTCATCACTCATGGTGGCATGTGGATTGGCATTGAGGAGTTTTGATTAATGGCAAAAATAAACCTACTCCCTTGGCGTGATGCGTTAAGAGAGAAACGAAAAAAAGAATTTATTGCCTATTGTGTTGGGGCTGCATTAGTTGGGGTTTTAGCTGTTGCTTTGGTGTGGTTTTTTTACAGTCAAAAACTTGAAGATCAAGAACAAGCCAATCAGTTGGTGGTGAGTACCAATCAAAACTTAGATGTCCAATTAAAGTCATTGGAAGGTTTGCAAGAACAGCGAAATGCGATTGTTGAAAGGATGAAGTTGATCCAAGGCTTGCAAGGTCAACGTCCTGTGGCTGTGCGTTTGGTCGATGAAATGGTACGTGTTACACCGAGTAATATGTACATTATTAAGTTTGTGCGTACAGGTGATAAATTTACCATTGAAGGTAAAGCGGAAAGCCCGAATACAGTTGCGGAATTCTTACGTAATCTCGAAGCATCTGCGTGGTATCGCAATGCCTTTATGAATTCATTCTTGGTTGCTGAAGAGAAAAAAGATAAAGCACCAAGTTCTATCGTGCCACGTGTTGAAGAAACCTATGGCACCTTTGTGGTCACGGCAGATTTAGATGAGATTGCACAGCCAGTAGCGCCTGATGCGACTACACCTGAAGCCGCAAGCACAGTTAATAATTCAACAGCGGGGGCAGCACAATGAGTCGCGATGAATTTGAAGAATTAACATCAGAAAACCATGCTGTAGCCAAGAAAAAAATGACGGTTGATAAATTTTTTCAACAGTTTAATACCTTAGATCCAAACAATTACGGTAGTTGGCCCTTTTCAGTCAAATTGACTTGTTGGATCTTTATCATTTTAGTGATTGGGGCATTGGGTTATTTTGTCGTGATTAAGCCGAAGCTTGATGCGATTTCAAATGCACATGCGCAAGAGCAAAATTTACTGAATGAGTTTCGTGAAAAAGATTCAAAATTACGTAACTTGCAGCAATATCAAGCGCAATTGCAAGAAATGGAAGCCAATTTCAATCAGCAATTAGAACAGTTGCCGAAAGAAACTGAAATTCCTGGTTTGGTTGAAGATATCAACGTGAGCGGCGTAAATTCTGGATTAAAGTTTAAAAATATTCGTTTAGAGCCAGAAATTCGCCAAGAGTTCTTTATCGAACAACCGATTTCCATTGAAGCGACGGGTGATTATCATTCTTTTGGTTCATTTGTCAGTGGAATTGCAGCTTTGCCGCGTATTGTGACCTTGCATGACTTCGATATCTCAGCATCAAGTAATAATGAGAAAAAGACGGATATTCCGCAAATTTCATATAGTGTAAAAGCGAAAACCTACCGTTATGTCGGGGCGACAGCTGCTGCAGGTGTGGAAAATACAGCCAAAGCAGATGCAGGAGGTGCTCAGTAATGAAATATCAAAATCTCATGCTTAGTCTCTGCGTAGGACTATTCCTTGTCGGTTGTGATTCACGTATTGATGCGGTCAATATGCAAATGGCTGAAATTCGCAATCAGCCACCATTGCCGATTGAGCCTGCGCCAGATTTTCCACCTGTCCTGACTTTTAATTATGCCGCACATCAATTAAAGAGCCCGTTCATGCCAAGCTCATTAGCGGCTGAACTGAAGATTATGGCTGGAAAGCGTGTTTATCCAAACCTAGCTCGCCAATCACAACCCTTGGAAAGTTATGCGATTGAATCGCTGAACATGAAAGGCAGCATGCGCGGTCAAAATGGACAAATTTTGGCGTTGATTCAAACTCCAGATGGTGAAATTGAACGCGTGCAGCGTGGTAGTTATTTGGGGATGAATCATGGTCGTGTGATTAATATCACCGCTACACAAATTGATTTGATTGAAATTATTCCGGATGGGCGTGAGGGCTATGTCGAGCGCCCGAGAAGCCTAGTATTAATTGGGCCGGCGCCTTAAAAAAGGAAAAGGAATAAAAATGAAAAATAGTGTTAAAGATTTTATATTTGGGGATGGCAATACGATGAACCATATGTTCCGTCAGTTTTCAATGGGTGCAATTGCAATGGCGGTGATGCAGGCTGCAAGTGCGCAAGTCAGTATTACGAATATTGTGCCGATGCAAATTCCGGGACAGGGAACAGAAATTCGTGTCATGTTCAACGGTTTGCCACCACAGCCGCAAGCCTATCAGTTGGAACAGCCATCACGTTTGGTTTTGGATTTTGATAAAGCACAGCAGAGCTTAAAACAAGGCAGCATTGCGGTGGCAACGGCTGAAGCAAGTACAGTAGATGTAACTTCAGATGCGCAGCGTTCACGTTTAACTGTAAATTTGGCTGATGCCGGTGCATTTACTACACGTGTTGAAGGTAATACCTTTATTCTGAAAATTAACTCAGTGAACCCAGCGCTAGCAACACCTGTTGCTGCAGCGCGTTCAGAGCAAGGTATTTCAAATATTGGATTCCAACGTGGTTCAGACGGCGAAGGCCAAGTTGTCATTGATTTAAAAGGTAGCAATACCCCTGTCGATGTGAAACAACAAGGCAGTAAAATTGTGGTGCGCGTTTTGGGGAATAAAATTCCTGCCCACTTATCGCGCCGTCTCAATGTGAATGATTTCGCAACGCCTGTATCGACCATCGATGCACAAAACGATGGCAGTAACGGCCTGATCACGATCCAATCGAATGGCAGTTTTGAATATATGGCTTATCAGGCTGAAGATAAGCTCACCATTAGTTTAAAGCGTCCTGAAGATAAAAATCCAATGAAGCCTAAAGCACCAAGTGCTTATACAGGCAAAAAGATTTCTTTAGATTTTCAAGATATTGAAGTGCGACGTGTATTACAGCTCTTGGCTGATTTTACAGGCATTAACATGGTGGCTTCGGACACAGTACAAGGCAATATTACCTTGCGCCTTAAAGATGTTCCGTGGGATCAAGCGCTTGATATTATTATGAAAACCAAGAACTTGGATAAGCGTCGTAATGGCAATGTGATTTGGATTGCACCTGTAGCTGAACTGATCAAATCTGAGGAAGATGAAGCCAAAGCCATCGCACAAAGCATTAAACTTGCTCCGATTCAAACTGATTACATTCAATTGAGTTATGCAAAATCGGCGGATGTGTTGAAATTGTTAGAAGACTCTCGTGACAGTAAAGGGAGTGAGTCGAATCGTACAGCGGGTTCAGAGTCATTGGCTTTAGAAAGCTTATTAAGTGCTCGTGGTAGTGCGGTTTCTGATTCGCGTACCAATACGCTCATTATTAATGATACGCAGCAAAATATTGACAAGATTCGTCGCATGATTGACTTGTTGGATGTCGCAGTGAAACAGGTGATGGTCGAAGCGCGTATTGTCACAGCATCAACAGACTTTTCTCGTGAATTGGGGATTAAGTGGAGTGCGAAGAAGCTGGACAATAGCCCAGTGTGGGGGGGAGATTTCCAGCCAAGTTTTGATTTGGGTGTGGATTTAGCAACAAACACTGCTGGTACGTTTAACTTTGGTTTATTGAAAATTTCAGACTATATGTTAAACCTTGAACTAACCGCACTTCAAGCGGATGGTCATGGTGAAGTGTTATCAGCGCCTAAAGTACTTACTGGCGATAAACAGAAAGCCTATATCTTGCGTGGTACAGAGATTCCTTATCAAACTTGGAGTGCGACAGAAGGCTTAAAAACCGAGTTCCGTGCGGCTAACTTAAAGTTAGAAGTGACTCCAAGCATTACCCCAGATGGCAAAGTTCAAATGGCACTCATGGTTGAGAAAGACTCCATTGGTGCGATTACTAGTGATGGTATTGCGATTGATACCAGTGAGTTGCAAACCAATGTATTGGTTGCAGATGGTGAGACCGTCGTGCTCGGTGGTATTTTTGATGATGTGAAACGCAATGATTATCAAAAAGTACCATTCTTAGGTGATTTACCCGTAGTTGGTAATTTATTTAAGAATAATACCAAAACTACCATGCAAACTGAGTTGCTGATTTTTGTGACACCACGAATTGTTAATGACAGTGTTTCAAGAAATCATTAATATATTTTCAATTTGAACAAATCTAAAAGGTGACTCCTTGCCAAGCAAAGAGTTTGAAACCCTACCAAATATTTATTTGGTAGGGCCTATGGGGGCTGGAAAAACAACGGTAGGACGACATTTAGCTGAACTGTTAGGACGTGAGTTTCTTGATAGCGATCATGAAATTGAGCGTAAAACAGGGGCAACGATTCCATGGATCTTTGAAAAAGAGGGAGAGCTTGGGTTTCGTAGTCGTGAAACGGTTGTGATTGATGAGTTAACCTCTCGACCCAACTTGGTCTTGGCCACAGGTGGTGGGGCGGTGACTCAGGCTCCAAATCGCGCATTTCTCAAACAACGGGGTATCGTTGTTTATCTTTATACTCCTGTAGAGATTCAACTACAGCGAACCTATCGTGATAAAAATCGCCCACTGCTTCAAGTGGAGAATCCTGAACAAAAGTTAACTGACTTACTCAGCGTTCGAGATCCTTTATATCGTGAAGTTGCCCATTATATTATCGAGACCAATCAAGGGGCTGCACGTGATCTTGCGCAGCGTATCTTAAACTTGATTCTTGTAAAGTAGTTTTGATTCAGTTTTGAAGTGATTTGATCCATGCAAACCTTATATGTTGAACTTGGCGAACGCCGTTACCCGATCTTTATTGGTAGTGATTTAGATCCGAAAGCTTTACTTGAGCCGTATATTCATGGGCGCCAAGTGATGATTGTGAGTAATGAAACGGTCGCGCCTTTGTATTTAGCACGTTACGTGGAAGCAATTGAAGCATTGGGAAAAACAGTTGCAACTTGTATTTTGCCTGATGGTGAAAAATATAAGAATATTGAGCACCTCAACCTGATTTTTGATGCATTACTAGAATCAGGTTTCAACCGTGATTGCACAGTTTTAGCTTTAGGCGGTGGCGTGATTGGGGATATGGCGGGCTTTGCTTCAGCATGCTTCCAGCGTGGAGTCTATTTTATTCAGGTGCCAACGACACTTCTTTCACAGGTTGATTCGAGTGTCGGTGGTAAAACAGGGATTAATCATCCGCTGGGTAAAAACATGATTGGGGCGTTTCAACAACCGCAAGTGGTCTTGGCGGATATGTCTCAACTCAAAACGTTGCCTGCACGTGAGTTATCTGCAGGTTTGGCCGAAGTAATTAAGTACGCACTCTTGGGCGATGCTGACTTTCTCGCTTGGTTGGAACAACATATGGATGCTTTGGTGCAGGGGGATGAGGTTGCACTGGCTGAAGCTGTGTATCGTTCTTGTGCTCATAAAGCGCGTATTGTTGCCAATGATGAAAAAGAACAAGGTGAGCGCGCCTTATTGAATCTTGGGCATACCTTTGGACATGCGATTGAATCTTATCTAGGCTATGGTGAATGGCTCCATGGTGAAGCTGTAGCAACAGGTATGGTGATGGCAGCAGATTTATCGCAGCGTATGGGATGGATCAGTGCAGAAGATTTGGCGCGTACAAAAAATATCATTCAACGTGCGAATTTACCGATAGCATGTCCGCAGATTCCCCTCGATGACTTTTTGGCGTATATGGCGCATGATAAGAAAGTCTTGAACGGGCAGCTTCGTTTGGTTTTGATGCAAGCGGTAGGGCAGGCCATCATTACCAAAACATTTGATGTAGAATTGATGAAACAGGCGATTTTAGCCAACCAAGAGCAGGCATAACTTTATTATGGCAACAACCCTTCGAACCCAGTGGCAGACAAAGCAAAATTATATTTGGCTTGCATTTGGAGGGGTATGCTTGTTTGGTGCCTTAGTCTTTTGGGCCATTACAGATCAAGAGACTGTGGTTGAAGTTGAAAAAAAGGCTGAATCTGAAGTTGAGTTACAAATTCAGCCAGAAAAAGTCGCAACCACCGCACATTTGGGCTCATTTATTGATGAAGTAAAACCTTTGGATATGACGACACGTGTGGTGGCCATTGCACAGCATGAAGCTGAATTTCGTGGGACCAAATTTATTCAGGAAAATAAAAAGAACAGTACAGTTGAACTGTTTAGAGTCTCAGAAGAAGCGATTATTAAGCGCTTTTTGCAAAGACAATCTGATCGTCAAGCGTTTAGTTACTTAAGACTGACGGGTGAAAACCAAATTGAGCAATATGTGCTGATCTATGGTGTGTATAAAAATGCCAATGAGGCGCAAAAGGCATTGGCGGATTTAAAACTGACGTTGCCGAAGTTGGTGCAACCCAAAGTTGAAAAAATTGAAAGCTATGTCGAATATGTCAATGACCTCGGTTCTGATGAACTTGGACTTAGCAATAAGCTCTATGCCGTGCAGTTGAAACCAGCCGCTGTCCCCGTGATTGATGAAGCTACCCTTGCTGCGCGTCAACAAGCGGCACGTGCGGCAGTCGCACAAAATAAACAATCGACCACATCGACAACGGTTACTCGTCGTGATGCAGATGGAAATGTGGTTGATGTGCAAAAGTCACAAACGACCGTAGAGAATACGCCACAAAATAAAACAAATGAACCTGAAGTGACCGACCCATTTAATTAAAATTGGTTCATTATGGCGCATCAAAAAATGTAAATTCCATATGTGCACAAATATAGTGCAATAAATTGATTGTCTTTGAACTAAATTTTTACGTAAAAAACACAAACCTAATAAAACTAAAGCGCTTAACACATAAAATAAATAATTGGCATAAAACTTGCTTTAATGGTGCATGAATTGAGTTGATGTCACTGTTTTGGCGCAAAAAAGATTCGATTTATGAGCGAAATAGTAGCGGTCAAGTGCCTTAAAAAAGTGCGTGACTGCTGCATACATTTTTTCAATTAAGACATGCATAAAGACGAAAATCAGTCTATCTTGGGTGTGAAGAAAAAATGCTGTACTTCAATCAGAATCTGAATATGAGTCAATTGAACGAATCGGCAAGAAGTAATTAGATTGTTAGACGCCCGACAGGGCCTGTAGAAAGAAGGGTACGCTATGCACATGCCATCGCCTAATACTGTAGCTCCCGCTCAAGGTTTATACCAACCGGATGAGTTTAAAGATAACTGTGGTTTTGGTTTAATCGCCCATATGCAGGGTGATGCAAGCCATGATCTTGTCAAGACTGCTATGCACAGTCTGAGCTGTATGACCCACCGCGGTGGTATTGCTGCAGATGGTAAGACAGGGGATGGTTGCGGTTTACTCTTAGCAATGCCAAAACAGTTTTTCCGTGAAGAAGCGAAAAAACTCAGTGATATTACACTCAGTGAAGTTTTTGCTGTCGGCACGGTGTTTTTAAGCCTCGATCCAGCAATTGCAGCACATGCAAAACAAATTCTAACTAAAGAAATTGAATCTGAAGGCTGTCGAGTATTGGCGTGGCGTGTGATCCCGACCAATAACGATGCTTTGGGTTCGATTGCGATGCAGTCACTTCCTGCATTTGAACAAATTATTGTGAACTGCCCAATGGGTGTATCTGAAGTTGAGTTTAACCGTAAACTTTTCTTGGCACGCCGCCGTGCAGAACAACAGCTCAGCAATGACTCATCATTTTATGTAACTACACTATGTTCAACAGTGATTAGCTATAAAGGCTTGATGATGCCTGAAGCAATTGCTGACTTCTACACAGACTTGGCAGACCCACGTCTTGAGTCACATATTGTGGTGTTCCACCAACGTTTCTCGACCAATACTTTGCCGCGTTGGCCTTTGGCACAGCCATTCCGTTATCTTGCGCACAATGGTGAAATTAATACCATTACTGCGAATCGTAACTGGGCGATGGCACGTACGCCAAAGTTTGAAAACCCATTATTGCCTGGTTTAACTGAGCTCAACCCAATCGTGAACCGTACTGGCTCGGATTCTTCAAGCTTAGACAACATGCTTGAAATTCTTGTGGGCGGCGGTATGGACTTGTTCCGTGCATTGCGTATGTTGGTTCCGCCAGCATGGCAGAACGTGGAGACGTTAGATGCCGATTTACGTGCATTCTATGAGTTTAACTCGAAGCATATGGAAGCGTGGGATGGTCCTGCTGGTCTCGTGATTCAAGATGGTCGTCATGCAATTTGTATGTTGGATCGTAATGGTTTACGCCCAGCACGTTGGGTGATTACCAAAAATGGTTACATCACACTGGCGTCTGAAATTGGTGTATGGGGTTACGAGCCTGAAGACGTGATTTCTAAAGGTCGTGTTGGTCCAGGTCAAATCTTAGTGATTGATACCTTCACAGGTAAAATGCTCGATACTAAAGATGTCAGCACGCATTTGAAAAAAATGCGTCCTTATCGTGAATGGTTACGTGAAAACTCGGTTCGTGTACAAGGTAGTCCAGAGCTTGAAGAATATTTATGTGATCAAGGCTTAAAAGGCGACGACCTTAAAGCATCACAAAAAATGTTTATGGTGACCTTTGAAGAGCGTGACCAATTGCTTCGTCCAATCGCTGAAAGTGGTCAGGAAGCAGTGGGTTCAATGGGTGATGATACGCCAATGGCAGTTTTGTCTCGCCAAGTACGTCATGTGTCGGATTACTTCCGTCAACAGTTTGCTCAGGTCACCAACCCACCAATCGACCCATTACGTGAATCAATTGTGATGTCATTGGAAACGTGTTTAGGGCGTGAACAAAACGTTTTTGAACAAAGCCCAGAGCATGCGGATCGCTTGATTATTTCAAGCCCAGTGTTGTCAAATTCGAAAATGCATCAAATCCGTACGTTAGGTCGTAAGGGTTATGAAATTGCAGATATCGATTTAAATTATGCGGAAGATGAAGGTCTAGAAGCTGCAATTGCGCGTATCTGTGAAGAAGCAGCGCAAGCGATTCGTGACGGCAAAACCTTGTTGGTGTTGTCTGACAAAAAAATCCGTCAAGGTTTCTTGCCTGCGAATGCATTAATGGCAACTGGTGCAGTGCATCACTATTTAATTAATGTCGGTTTGCGTACGGATGCCAATATTATTGTTGAAACAGCATTGGCACGTGATCCGCACCAATTTGCGGTTATTCTCGGTTTTGGTGCGACAGCAATTTATCCTTACCTTGCTTATGACGTGATCAATGATTTGGTTGCCAAAGGCGAGTTATTGGGTGATCCAATCCAAGCGCAAGTGAATTTCCGTAAAGGCATTGAAAAAGGCTTGTTAAAAGTCCTTTCAAAAATGGGGATTTCTACTGTTGCCTCTTACCGTGGTGGTCAGTTGTTTGAAGCGGTGGGTCTGTCTGAAGAAGTGGTTTCAAAATGCTTTACTGGCGTACCGAGCCGTATCAAAGGTGCAACCTTTGCTGATCTTGAAAATGATCAGAAGAAACTGGCTGAAACTGCATGGAAAACACGTAAACCAATCGATCAAGGTGGGTTGCTGAAATTTGTCTTCGACAAGGAATATCATGCATTCAACCCAGACGTGATCAATGCTTTGCATAAATCAGTGCGTTCTGGTCAATATGCAGACTTTAAAGAATATGCTGAGCTGGTGAATAACCGTCCAGTGGCAACGATTCGTGACCTATTAAAGTTAAAAACAGATAACTCGATTGCTTTAGATCAAGTGGAGTCTGTAGAAGCGATTTTACCGCGCTTTGACTCTGCAGGCATGTCGTTGGGTGCATTGTCTCCTGAGGCACATGAAGCGATTGCGATTGCGATGAACACCATTGGTGGCCGTTCAAACTCGGGCGAGGGCGGTGAAGATCCAGCGCGTTATGGCACGATTCGTAACTCGAAAATCAAACAGATTGCATCAGGTCGTTTTGGTGTAACACCTGCGTATTTAACCTCTGCTGAAGTCTTGCAGATTAAAGTGGCGCAAGGGGCTAAACCGGGTGAAGGTGGTCAATTACCAGGTGGTAAAGTGAATGGCTTAATTGCACGTTTACGTTATTCAGTACCGGGTGTGACTTTAATTTCTCCACCACCGCACCATGATATTTATTCAATTGAAGATTTATCACAATTGATCTTTGACTTAAAACAAGTCAATCCTCAAGCGATGGTTTCAGTGAAACTGGTGTCTGAGCCAGGTGTAGGTACGATTGCAGCAGGTGTGGCAAAAGCTTATGCCGACTTCATTACCATTTCAGGTTATGACGGTGGTACAGCAGCCTCTCCATTGTCTTCAATTCACCATGCAGGTTCGCCTTGGGAATTGGGTCTTTCTGAAGCGCATCAAGCACTTCGTGTCAATGACCTGCGCGGTAAAGTTCGTGTTCAAACCGACGGTGGTTTGAAAACTGGTCTGGATGTGGTGAAAGCAGCTATTTTAGGTGCAGAAAGCTTTGGTTTTGGTTCAACGCCAATGATTGCTTTAGGTTGTAAATACCTGCGTATTTGTCACCTGAATAACTGTGCAACGGGTGTTGCAACTCAGCAAGATCATTTACGCCAAGAACATTATATTGGTGAGCCACAAATGCTCATCAACTTCTTCACCTTCATTGCTGAAGAAACACGTGAGTGGCTGGCAGCGTTGGGTGTTTCAAGCCTCAAAGACTTGATTGGTCGTACAGATTTGCTTGAAATGCTTCCAGGTGAAACGGAGAAACATGCGCACCTTGATTTGAGCGCATTACTGGAGTCACATCCTTCTGCGCAAGGTAAGGCGCAGTACTGCGAAGTTGAAGGTAACGCACCGTTTGATAAAGGCTTGCTTGCTGAGAAAATGGTGGCAGAAATGCTACCAGCAATTGAAGCTGGTACCACAGGTGAATATCACTTCACCATTGGTAACTGTGACCGTTCAATTGGTGCACGTGTTTCAGGTGAGATTGCACGTCGTTATGGCAATCTCGGCATGGAAGCGCACCCAGTGAAGATGAACTTGGTGGGGACTGCGGGTCAATCGCTCGGTGTTTGGAACGCAGGTGGTTTGCACATTCGATTAGAAGGTGATGCGAACGACTACGTGGGTAAAGGCATGGCAGGTGGTCGTGTGTCGATCTTCCCGCCAAAAGGTTCGCCTTTCCAAACTCAAGAAACGGCAATCATTGGTAACACTTGTTTATACGGTGCAACGGGCGGTAAATTGTTCGCCGCAGGTACAGCAGGTGAGCGTTTTGCAGTACGTAACTCAGGTGCTTTCGCTGTAATTGAAGGTGCAGGCGATCACTGTTGTGAATATATGACAGGCGGTATCGTGACCGTACTTGGTAAAGTGGGTCATAACTTCGGTGCAGGTATGACAGGCGGTTTTGCTTACGTTCTTGACCTTGATAATGACTTCGTTGATCATTACAACCACGAGCTGATTGAGCTGAATCGTATCTCGACTGAGTCGATGGAAGAACATAAAGAGTTCTTAAGCCGTATCTTAGATGAACACATTGCTGAGACTGGTAGTGCTTGGGCGTACAAGATCCGTAACGAGTTTGATTTCTACAGTCGTAAATTCTGGTTGGTGAAACCGAAAGCTGCCAACTTACAGACTTTGTTGAAAACCACTCAAGCTGATCCACAATAATTCCACTACTGCTGATACATAGGCAGGTGCAGACGATAGATAAACGGGCTGCACCTACCCACGGAGAGAGACATGGCAGAGCGCCTAAACAATGACTTTCAATTTCTGGATGTAGCACGCCAAGATCCAGAGAAAAAAGAGATTCAGGTCCGCAAAGCAGAGTTTGTGGAAATTTATAAACCTTTTACAGCGGAAGTGGCAGCAAATCAGACCCACCGTTGTTTAGGGTGTGGTAACCCATATTGTGAATGGAAATGTCCAGTACATAACTACATTCCAAACTGGTTAAAATTGATCGCTGAAGGCCGTATTTTCCAAGCAGCAGAGCTGTGTCACCAAACCAACACGTTGCCAGAAGTGTGTGGTCGTGTTTGTCCGCAAGACCGTTTATGTGAAGGGGCTTGTACCTTAAACGATGGTTTTGGTGCAGTGACGATTGGTAACGCTGAAAAATATATCAATGACACTGCGTTTGCACTGGGCTGGCGTCCAGATATGTCTTCAGTAAAGTGGACAGATAAAAAAGTCGCGATCATTGGTGCAGGCCCTGCGGGTCTAGGCTGTGCTGATATTTTGGTGCGTAGCGGGGTTAAACCTGTAGTATTCGACAAACGCCCTGAAATTGGTGGTCTACTGACTTTTGGTATTCCAGAATTTAAAATGGAAAAAGATGTGATGAAGCGTCGCCGTGAAATCTTCACGGGCATGGGCGTGGAATTCCGTTTAAATACTGAAATTGGTACAGATGTCACCATCGATCAATTGCTTACTGAATACGATGCGGTGTTCATGGGTATGGGTACTTATACCTACATGAAAGGTGGCTTCGCAGGTGAAGACCTTAATGGCGTCTATGATGCCTTGGATTTCTTGATTGCCAATGTCAACCGTACTCAAGGTTGGGAAAAAGACCCAAGCGAGTACATTAGTGTTGAAGGTAAAAAGGTGATCGTTCTTGGCGGTGGTGACACAGCAATGGACTGTAACCGTACCTCTATTCGTCAGGGTGCGGAAGTGGTGAGCTGTGCATACCGTCGTGACGAAGAAAATATGCCAGGTTCACGTCGTGAAGTGCAAAATGCCAAAGAAGAAGGTGTGAACTTCTTGTTTAACCGTCAACCGATTGAAATCGTCGGTGAAAATGGCAAAGTTACGGGCGTGAAAGTGGTTACAACTCAACTTGGCGAGCCTGATAGCCGTGGTCGTCGCAGCCCAGAACCAATTCCGGGTTCAGAAGAAATTTTACCTGCAGATGCAGTGTTATTGGCATTTGGTTTCCGTACCAGCCCTGCGGATTGGTTTACAAATGTGAATATTAACCTTGATGGTTCAGGTCGTGTGGTTGCAGCTGAACAGCAAACCTATAAATTCCAAACCTCAAATCCGAAAATCTTTGCGGGTGGTGATATGGTTCGTGGTTCAGACCTTGTTGTCACAGCGATTTGGGAAGGCCGTCAAGCGGCTGAAGGTATTTTGGATTATTTAGACATTTAATCTAAATCGTCCAACACAAAAACCCGCTTCGGCGGGTTTTTTTTATGATCACTATTTGCCTGAGATGATATGAAAGGGGTGGATCGGGATAAATCGAAAAAGATCTGGTGGATAGTCTGATAAAAATGGACGAATTTACAAAAGTACTAAGCATTTTTGCCATATGTGAACGGTCTCTAAATTCAGATACTGAAGATCGCTCGGTTAAATGTTAGGAAATAGACATGACTCAAGTGACGACAGAAAAACTATATCAACATCGTCCAAAAGCTCAGGGTATTACGATTCGACGTTTGCAATTCAACCCCAAAGCCATTCGTCGGCATTATTTTGCCAATTCACCGTTCATGTCGCATTTGCTGACGGCATTGTCTTCGACGTTTCCTATCGGTGAGCAGTTCTTTGTGCATAGCGTACGCAATGTACGTGACCAAGTGAAGGATGACAATCTGCAAGTGCAGATTGCGGCATTTATTGGTCAAGAGGCGATGCATTCTCAAGCACACACGGCATTTAATGCTGCATGGCGCCGTGATGATTATAATCTCGACCGTTTTCAGGCATGGTTGGCGCGGAAAGATGATTATGTGAAAAATCTGCATCCTAAAATTCAGCTCGCAATCACCTGCGCTTTTGAGCATTTTACGGCACTGCTAGGCGGCTATATTTTAAGGCATCCTGAGGTATTGAGTACCTTGGATGATGATGCGGTTAAACTCTGGGTGTGGCATGCCATTGAAGAAATTGAGCATCGTGCGGTTGCCTTTGATGTTTATCAAGATGTCTATGGTGATGACAAGATTCGCCGCTTAATTATGCGCAGTGTAACGACAGGTTTCGCCAGTTTAACTTTTTACTCGGCCAGCCGTTTATTTTTACAAGACCGTAAAAAGAGTATACCGAAATTGGGCGGGAATCTGTTTGGATTGTATTTACTGGCGAAAATGTTTGTGCAATTGCTGCCTGAATATTTGTCGTATTATAAAACCAACTTTCATCCCTCAGATATTGATTACACCCAGTTGTTGAAATACTGGAAAACCCGTTTGGCAGAAGACTATCAACTCGAAGGTTTTCAGCAGGAGTTGCACGCGGTTGTTTAGTATTAAGTATAAAAAATAAGCAATAAAAACCGAGTGAATATCACTCGGTTTTTTCATTTTTAGATGTTTTAACTAAAAGCAACAAAAGGATAATCAAATGTGTTTACAATCAGATTATTGCAATAAATACAAAAGAAAGAGGATAGCTGAATGAATTTTATGAAAAAAACTGCTGTCGTTGTTGCCCTTGTGAGCACGTTAACGTTATCGGGCTGTGGTTATAATACCTTACAGGTCAAAGATGAGGCAGTTACAGCTGCTTGGTCGGAAGTACAAAACCAATATCAGCGCCGCGCAGATTTGGTGCCGAACTTGGTGAATGTAGTGAAGGGGTATGCCAAACATGAAGAACAAGTCCTAACTGAGGTCACACAGGCTCGTGCCAATGTGGCAGGTTTAAAAGTCGATAAAGAAGTATTAGAAGACCCTGCATTATTCCAAAAATATCAAGAAGCGCAGGCGCAAATGACCGGTGCATTGTCGCGTTTAATTGCGGTCTCAGAAAACTATCCAGATTTAAAAGCCAATGAACAATTCCGTGATTTGCAGGTTCAGCTCGAAGGCACTGAGAACCGCATTGCTGTGGCGCGTAATCGCTATATTACTACGGTGCAAGACTTTAACTCCTATGCACGCCAGTTCCCACAAGTCATAACTGCGAAGGTGATTGGGATGGACACCAAACCAAACTTTAGTGCAGAGCAAAGCGCACAAAAAGCACCAACGGTGTCATTTAACTAGCTGTGACTTAAAGTAATCGTAACCATAGGGTGAATGAATGATAGGGCAGCAGCAGTTCTTACAGTTTTCGTATAAATGGGTGCTTGCATTCATTTTATCAGGACTGTTGTGTCTAAGTTCTTTAACATGGGCAGAGGTTGCGACTACAACAGACAATGCTACGGAAACAGTTATCGCTGGAAAAATGATTCAAGGTCAGCAAGCGGCGAGTTCTAATAATGTAAGCTCGACGAATACTGATGTCGTGCCACGATCACCAGTTGCCAATGATATGGCAGATGGCGAATCGATACGGGTGTTGCCGACCTTAAATGAACCCGTAATCGATCAAGCACATATTTTAAGTACTGAAGATAAGCAAGCCATTGGCCAAAAAATCCGTGCCTTGCATGACACCGGAAAAGCCCAAATAGGCGTGGTGATTGTCCCGACTACAGGTCAAGAGGATATTTTTGGTTTTGCCATGCGTATTGCAGACCAATGGCAGCTCGGTTCAGCAAAGCAGGACAACGGTTTGCTGATCGCAATTGCCGTTAATGATCGGCGTATGCAGATTCTTACGGGTTATGGTTTGGAAGGCGTCATTCCTGACATTATTGCGAACCGCATTATTAACCAACAAATCACACCGTATTTTAAGCAAGCTCAGTATGCTCAAGGGATCAATGCGGGGCTTTCTGAAATTGAACGGATTTTAAATCTTGAACCTGAAGTTGCAGCCCAAGCGGCGCAAGAACTACAAGAACGCCAAGACCAAGCTACTCGAGAACAAGAGGCCAAAAGTAAAACGTTTAGTACTGCTATATTTATTTTAATTGCCGGTGCAATTGGCTCATTTGTGGTGGGTAAGCGTTTAAGTGCCTCGACGGCTGCAGTGGCAGGAACCGTGGCAGGCTTGGTGAATGGAGTAGGCTTAATCACCAGCTTACTGATTGGTGGTGGGATTTTCTTTTTACTCATCACGACCTTAGCCCAAACGATTTTTCAGCTCTTTCTCTCTTCTGGCGGTGGAGGTGGGCGCGGAGGTCGTGGCGGCGGCGGTTTTGGTGGAGGTGGATATAGTGGTGGGGGCGGCGGCTTCGGCGGTGGAGGAGCATCAGGGTCATGGTAACAACAAATGAAACGACGGAAATCGTCACTAAACCAAAGTTAGATGACGTTGTACAACCGAGTTTTAAACGTTGGTTAAGGCATTTATTGCATATGCCTGCGAGTAAACGTTTCTTCAATCAGCAAGATCAATATGCGATTGCGCAAGCAGTAGCTGCTGCTGAACATGGGCACATTGGAGAAATTCAAGTGGTGATTGAAGGGCATATGCCTGCACGAGAAGCCTATTATTTAGATACTCGTGGACGTGCAAAACAACTTTTCGCTGAGCTAGGTATTTGGGATACCGAGCTGAATAGTGGTATTTTACTTTACTTAAACTTGTGTGAGCGGAAAGTCGAGATTGTTATTGACCGTGGGATACAGCAAGCCACTACACAGCAGGTGTGGGATGAGGTCTGTCAGAGTATTATTAAAAAAATGTCACAGCAACAGTATCGGCAGGCTTTAGTCGAAGGCATAACTCAAATCGGGACTATTTTGGATCAATTCTATGCCAATAAAATAGAAGACAAAGCTGATGAATTGAGCAATTCGCCAATTATATTGAACTAGAAAGAGGGAAATTGACAATATTTGTCAGTTTTTTACATAAAAACACAATGCTCAAAAATAAATTTTTAAATAGTGAAATAAAGTGCTGTTTTTTATTTGAAAATAAATATAATAAAAGTTGGCATAATACATGCTAATTACAAAGTAGCTTAGGGTCTGTTGACATTTACTGTTCATAATTAACCCTATAAAGGTAGCCATAAAAATATACAGGCTAAAGCAACAGAACTTTGATAATTTCTT
>NZ_LSOD01000013.1:0-52403 GCF_001592855.1 Acinetobacter sp. BMW17 | reverse complement strand
AGGACATTTGATTTGTAGCGTTATTTTCATACCTCTATTTTATCAAAAGCCATATTGTTTTTTTCAGCATACTTTTTGAAACACCGCCCAATTTCAATCATTAAAGCGGAGATTAACGAGTATTTTCCTGGTGACAGTTCGGCATAACCATTGGTCGCAAAGCCACCTGTACCAGCAAAACCCGCTTGTCCTTGGACAATCAGGTATAACACCCAAGCGGCTAAAACTGCTCCGACCACTTGGGAGACCACATAGGGGATCAGATCTTTGGTATCAAAACGTCCACCGACCCATAAGCCGACACTGACCGCAGGGTTAAAGTGCCCGCCAGAGATATGTCCAAGTGCAAAGGCACCGGTTAAAACGGTTAAACCAAAGGCAAGTGCAACGCCAAGAAAGCCGATGCCCAACTCGGGAAAAGTTGCTGCAAAAATGGCACTGCCACAGCCTCCGAAGACCAACCAAAACGTTCCGATGAATTCAGCAAGATATTTATTCATAATGCACTTTTTGTAGTTATTGATGTTTTATTCGCGTAGAACTTTATATTTAATGAGAAATGCTCGTTTTTTAATCAATTTAACAAAAAAAGCATGACATCCTGATGACGTGGATCAAACAGATCCGATTTTAGTGAAAATGCTGGATACGCCACTGCTGAGGTGTGACTTGGGTCCAGTGTTTAAAGGCACGTTGAAAAGCACTTTGTTCAGAGTAACTTAGCAACAGTGCAATTTCCTGTAAGCTGAGGTGTGGATCTCTTAAGTATTGCTCCGCCAAGATGCGTCGGACTTCTTGCATCCGCTGTTGGTAGGTCGTGCCTTGTTGTTGTAAGTAACGTTGCAGCTGTCGGACTGAAAAATTCAGTTGCCGAGCAATATGTTCAATTTGATATTGGTTTTTTTGTAGCCCGGTTAAAATCGCATGCTGTAAGCGCTGGTCGATGTGAGTAGAGTTAGGGAGTTTTTCCAGTAAGGCTTCGGCTTGCTGTAAGAGCAATTTTTGAAGGGTTTGATCACCTTGCTGAAAGGGCATGGATAATTCACTGAGGGGAATCATCATCATCGGCCGGCTTTGAGAGAAGCGAACTTTACAATTAAAGTACTGCTCATACAGTGCCGTATTTTTCGGGACAGGGTGAGTAAAATGAACCTCGCTGAGCTGGATGTCATCATGGGCGACAAAGTGCTTCATAAACTGAATGATCAGCGCCATTGCCACTTCATTGCTGAGTTGTGTGGTGAGTTCAATCGGCATCTCCACCCAACCAAAGCATAGATTTTCACCTTCAACTGCAACATATAGCGAGCTGCCATCATAAATGAGACGGTGAAAGTCATGATAACGGGTGAGCGCTTCGCCTAAATTTTCGCAGGACAGCGCAATATAGCCCAAAATGCCTAAATGCTTGGGCTGTACATACTTTGCAATCTCAAGTCCGAGCGCAGGGATGTGCAGATGGCTGTCAAGATCATTCAGTAATTCTAACCACAGGGCATAATCAAAACGTTCTAAGTTCTGTGCTTTTTCAAGCTGTTCAGAAATTGGGTAGTCCACGGCTTGGCAATAGGCATAGAGTAAATGCCCCAGTCCACCGTAGACAGAACCTGTGTAGTCTTTGAAATATTGCATTTATTGGCTCTATTGTTCTTGTCGTAATTTGTCAATGAATTTGAATGCTAGGGTCAATATTTAGCATAGTTTCCACATTATATTCAATCTGAATATAGGAGGAATTTGCCATGTGGAAGGGTTTCGTCGCAGGACTGGTGGTTGCCAATGCGTTTGAGTGGGTTGCACATAAATATATCTTGCATGGAACACACCGTGCTGGAAAGCCACGTTATAGCCCTGTGCCTGACAGCATGAAATCGCATTGGGAGCATCATCGAGAAGTGCGGAAAACCATGTTTCACGATCATGGTTATGTTGAAGGTTGGAGCAACTGGCGTACCAAAAATGAAATCGTGTCACTCGCTGTCGTGGCGGGTGTGTTTGGGACATTATTTTATCCTGTCTCCAAAGGCATGACTTTGTCTGTGCTGTACAGTGCAGGAAATTATTATTATATCCACCGCCGTGCGCACTTAGAGCCAGACTGGGCAATGCGTAAGATTCCTTGGCATTATGATCATCATATGAACTCCAATCAGGATGCCAACTGGTGTGTGACCAAGCCGTGGTTTGATTATATTTTAGGAACGCGGGTCATTTCCTCGCTGGATTTGCAAGAGCAAAATCCGTTGGGTATTGCTTTACCCCAAGTGGTGTCGAATAAGCTCACCCAGTGGGTCAATCAGGTCTTCCCTGCAAAATGGGTTAAGGCACCTGAAGTGATTACGCTGAACTCAGCGCAGACGACTGAAACGGTTGCAGGATAACTGAATAGGTATTTTGTCGTGATTTGTCAATAATATTGGTATGTATTGTCAATATTTCGTCATTTGAACATTCTATAGTAAAGCTGTTGATGATGTGAAATCATCTCATGAGCACTAGTACGTCATTTTTCATTTTCCAGTTTAACAAGACAATGTTGTAGTTATTCTAGGTTTATAGGGAGTCGCAAGACTCCCTTTTTTTATCTCAAAAATTGAGAGCATAAGTTCGGTCAAGATCCAGCGAACATTCTAAGCTTTAACATTTGCTGCGTAATAGAAGCGATAGTACTTTCCGACTTAGCATTAGCGACTTAGCATTAGCTAAGTGGTGCTGAAGTACAGCGTAATTGAGCCTTTTAATTCGCCTGCTTTTTAAAGTCGGTTAAAATATAGCGATCCATTTCATCGGTATAGTTAGGAGAAAACTGAAAGCAAACATGTTCGTTGATGTTTAAGGTTTTGAGATCAGGGAAGCTTTGTCTGGCACGCGGACTATTGCTAAATAAAAAACCTTGCCGATTACTCTGAAAGTAAAACACTTTTTCAGTACTGATGTTGTGCCGTCGATAATGGGTGACCTCCGACCATTGTGTAAAAATACCACAAGCCCGAATTTGGTCAGGTGCAATCAGCGCTTTTTCATAATACTGTTTAAACTGATATTTGCAGAAGCTGATATAGCTAAACAGGCATAAACCAAGGAGTAACAGTACGGCCAGCATACCGAAAGGGCGGTCAGCATATTTCTTCATCAAAAGGATGAAAACAAAACAGATCAATAGACCACAAATAAATAAGATTAGTTCTAAGTGATACATTTTTTCTCATCTTTAAAATGATAAAAAGAGTACTCGAAAGCACTCTTTTCATAGGTTTTACGGTTATGGTCTGTTTATAGACGCATTTCGATGCCTTGCTCTGCAAGGTATTTCTTCGCTTCAGGAATGGTGTGTTGTCCAAAGTGGAAGATAGAAGCAGCCAGTACAGCGTCTGCGCCACCTTTTAAAATACCATCGGCCAAGTGTTGTAAGTTACCGACACCGCCCGAAGCAATGGTTGGAATGGTGACGCGGTCATTGATTTGACGCATCAGCTCGAGGTCATAACCTGCTTTGGTACCATCGGCATCCATCGAGGTAATCAGCAGTTCACCTGCACCAAAGTCAGCCATCTTCACTGACCATTCAATTGCATCAATACCTGTTGGTTTACGGCCGCCATGGGTAAAAATTTCCCATTTGTTCTCACCTGTTTTTTTTGCATCAATGGCAACCACAATACACTGTGCGCCAAAGCGTTGCGATGCTTCTTGTACAAATTCTGGGTTAAACACCGCTGCTGAGTTAATGCTGACTTTGTCCGCGCCAGCATTGAGTAAGAGGCGAATGTCTTCAACTTTGCGAACGCCACCACCGACCGTTAAGGGAACAAAAACTGTTTCAGCCATACGTTCAACCGTACGATAAGTCGTGTCGCGACCATTCGAAGTTGCGGTAATGTCTAAGAAGGTAATTTCATCAGCACCTTGTTCGTTATATCGACGTGCTACTTCTACTGGGTCACCTGCATCACGAATATCAAGGAATTGAACACCTTTCACTACACGACCGTTGTCTACGTCGAGGCAAGGAATAATACGTTTAGCTAGCATAATTTTTTCCAAAAATAACAGCCGATTATGAAACTTCGCGACTTAGATGCTACACCTTAATAGTCGGAGCGGGTATTCTATCAAACTTATGTAAGTTTTTTTGCAGGTTTTATATGTCGGTTTATACCACTTTGACTTTACAGGAAGTTCAGGCGTTTGCAGCACCTTATGGACTTGAGGTAATCGATCTGATCCCAATTCAAGGCGGTATTCAAAATACGAACTATTTTATTGTGTGTGAAAATGCTGTGCAGTATGCATTGACTGTATTTGAAGAAATGGATGAACAGGGCGCAGGCGAGTTAGTTCCTGTACTTGAGCATTTAGGTCAGGCTGGTTTAGCGGTTCCTGTACCTTTAAGTCACTCAGGCAAAGCCATTCATAGTTTAAAAGATAAACCTGCGCAAATTGCCCCACGGATGATGGGCATACATCCCATGCCTGCGACCCTTGAGCAAGCCGAGGCGATTGCAGTTGCACAAGCGCAAATGCACGTCGCACTGCAAGACTTTCCATTGGAGCGTGCAGAATACCGTGACCATGACTACTGGCTTGCTGTAGCGTTACAGATGAAACCGACATTAAGTGAGGCGGATCAAGCACTGCTCAGTAAGTTGTTGGGTCTGTATGACGCATTATCGGCGGTTTATCCAAATCGTCCAAAGGGCTTTATCCACTCGGATTTATTCCGCGACAACACTTTGTTTGAGGGCAATCAGCTTAAAGGCATTTTAGATTTTTATGAACTGAATAAAGATGAGTTTTTGTTTGATATTGCGATTACCCTGAATGACTTCTGTACAGAATATCCAAGTGTGCACTTAAATGAAGACAAGGCCATCGCATTTTTAAACGCCTATGAAAGCATTCGTCCTTTGACTGCCGATGAAAAATCTTGCCTAGAATTGTATTTGGCGATGGCTGCTGCGCGTTTTTGGATGATGCGTTTACAAGTGGCACAAAAAAATGCTGAACAAGGCCGTACGGGGGATGACATTTTGCAGAAAAATCCTGCCGAAATGCGTAATATGGTGATTGACCGCTTAAAATTTGTAACTGCTTAAATAGGAAAGAAAAATGCGTGACCAAGGACGACTCGTTGAATGGTTTGATGAAAAAGGCTATGGCTTTATTCAGCCCAACGATGACAGCAAAGATCGCGTGTTTTTACATATCAAGGACTTTGCACGGCAAGGTCCTCGTCCTATTTTAGGATGTGCATTGGAATACAACGTGCTTGTGGATGCGCAAGGGCGTTATCGTGCACAGCAAGTCAGTTATTTAAAAGCATCACAAACCCAAAAGAGTCGTACCCAAAAAGCCTCCCCGAAAAAGACCGAACAGGGTCAACGTTGGAGTCCAATGCAAATTGCGTCGGTGGCATACATCGTGTTTTTGGCGCTATTGGTACTCCTGGGGCGTTTGAGTGGATTGGTGCTGCTGTTGATTAGTGTGATGAATGCGGCCAGTTATTGGTTCTATGCGCAAGACAAAGAAGCTGCGCAAAATGGACAGCGCCGTGTACCTGAAAATACGTTGCATCTCCTTTCATTTTTGGGGGGTTGGCCTGCAGCATGGTTAGCGCAGCAAAAGCTACGACATAAAACACAAAAACAACCGTTTAGAAAGATTTACTTTTGTACAATTCTATTCAATATTCTTTTAATTTTATGGCTTATTTCTCCTTTCAATAGTTTGCCTATTTAAAGTTCAAGCCCACTTCATGAGGGACAATATGAATTATTCAGTCGATCAAGATCCGAATCGTAGTCTGACTTTTATTCTTTATATTTTGTATATCGTTGCGATTTTTTCCGCAGGGATTTTAGCCATCATTGCTTTAGTGATTAATTATGTGAAGCGTGGCTCTGTGCGTGGTTCCATTTTTGAGAGCCATTTTACTTGGCAGATTCGCACCTTTTGGTGGTATTTGATTTGGAACGTGATTGCCTTTGTGCCATTTATTTTCTTATTCTTTACGGGTGAAAATGCCACCGCTTTCGCAGGTGTCGCACTCGGTGCTTCAACCTTCTGCGTGTCTGTGATTGGGTTGTCGTGGGTGTGGATTGTGTATCGTGCCATTAAAGGCATTATTCGTTTAAATGACAATCAACCGATGTATCAATAACAAGTGATGGGATTTAAAAAAGGGCAGTGTGCCCTTTTTTTAGGTCTGTATCTTTTGGGATGAGATTTATGCACCGAGATGAACCAAGCTGATGCAGCAGTATGTCTATTTTTGCGCAGGCTTTTTAAAAGTACCTTACAAAATTGAATTTCAATCTTTACTTTTTTATATTAATAAATTTACTTTTTTAATATTTATAACTTACATTTTTATTGATAAGTGATTACTTTTTTAATAATTATAATTTACATTTTTAATAAATTAACCTTACATTAATGTACAGTTATTTATATAAATATATGTATGGTGGTTATTATAAAGAATAGTCCTTTTTTTGACTAAGCGTAGAATCTTCCGCGACGACGTTTTAGCCCCAAAACATGGATGGCGCGAACCAAAACTGCATAAGAAACAGAATAGCCAAAGTGTTGTTCAAAAAGTGGAACTAAATCGCTAATATTCTGAAATTTTGTATTTTTAACAAAGGCTTGAAATTCATTCCAATCCTTAATATGGCTGGGTGCTCCACGGCTGTTGGCTACTTTTGGAGACAAGCCACCTGTTTCTTCTTCGAGCTTAATCCATGCGTCTAAGGTCACACGAGAGATGTTAAATTCCTTGCAAACTGCAACCTTATAATCAGTGAGTTTATAGCGTTGAATCGCTGCTTTTCGAGTTTCTAAATCGTACTTTGGCATTTAATTCAATATTTTTAAAATAGCGAAGCTTTTATTATATGGCATAGTTGTTGCAAAAACCAAAATCACTAGGTTAAAAAATGAAAGATGGTGATTTCGGTGAAAAATGCAGATTTTTCTTTAAAGAAAATGTCACTATGGCAAGTGGTCATTATTGGTGTGGCCTATATGACCCCGATGGTAGTGTTTGATACCTTTGGGATTGTGTCTGGGATCACCGATGGGCGTGTGCCATTGGCTTATATTTTGGCGTTGGTTGCAATGTTACTGACCGCATTTAGTTATGCACGTTTTAGCCGAATTAGTGGTGACTCAGGTTCTGCCTATAACTACACGGCACAGTCGTGTGGAGCCAAAGCAGGCTTTTTTGTCGGCTGGTGTTCACTGCTAGATTATATTTTGTTGCCCTTGGTGAATGCCTTACTGGCAAGTATTTACTTAGAAGCTGTGATCCCGAGTGTACCTTATTGGGTCTGGGTGATTTTATTTACAGTTTTAGTCACCTTGATCAACTGCTTTCGAGTCAATATTTTGGCGAACTTGAGTTTGGTGTTTGTGCTTTTGCCCTTGCTGTTGATGGTTTTATTTATCTATCTAGTCATTCAAGGCGTGGGTTCTGAACAAGGCTATGATCATGTACTGACTTTAGCCCCGCTGTTTAATGGGGACAGTTCTGTTTTGCCTTTGATTGCGGGTGCATCGATTTTATGTTTTTCATTTTTGGGTTTTGATGCGGTCACGACCATGTCCCATGAAACCAAAGATCCCCAAAAGAATATTCCCCGTGCCGTGCTGCTTACCACGTTGCTCGGGGGCGGAATTTTTATTAGTGCCTCATGGTTTATCCAGCTGTATTTTCCAAGCAATGTGCGTTTTAACAACCCTGACGAAGCCTTACCTGAAATTGTCCTCTATGTGGGGGGAGCACTTTTCCAAGCCGTATTTTTATGTGCCCAAATCATGAATACCTTCGCTTCGGGTTTAGCCACCCATGCTAGCGCTTCACGTCTGATTCATATTATGGCGAAAGATGGCATTTTTCCTAAAGCTACCTTTGGGCAGCTCCATGCAAAATTAGGTACGCCACTTTATGCCGTGTTAAGTATTGGCTTGATTTCGCTATCGGCCATTTTTCTAGATCTTGCGACGGTGGTCAGCATGATTAGCTTCGGTGCCTTGATTGCCTTTACAGCGGTGAATTTCTCGGTTTTTGTGAAGTTCTATCTGTTGGAAAAACAAACCCAAGGCATTAAAAACAAATGCCTCAATTTGATTCTTCCCTTGTTATCTGTATTGGTGATGCTTTGCCTTTGGGTCAATTTAGAACGAAATGCGCTAATTTTTGGTTGCTCTTGGCTGGCGATAGGCATTGGTCTATTTATTTATAAGAAATTGAAAAGACAAAACATTGTGATTGGAAATGCATATTAAACCCTGCATGAAAATGAGATAGATATTGAGTGTGAATGAAATGAATATGGATAAACCGACATTTTTAGACGACGTTGAATACAAAGCCAGTTCTGCAACGCAAAGTGGTAAAGAGTGGAATTGGTTGAACCTGCAGTGTGCTGCGTTTAGTCATCCAGCCAATTACTATGAAAGTTCAATGCATGTATGGCATGAGTTTGAGCCTTTAAATGCAGATATCGAATGTGACGTGGTCGTGATAGGCGGTGGCTTACTGGGAGCATCGGCTGCACTGCATTTATCGGAGCAGGGTGTCGATACGGTCTTGGTTGAAAAAAACCGAGTGGGCAGTGCCGCCTCAGGGCGCAATGGTGGGCAACTCACCCCGGGATTGGCACGTTGGGAAGCCGAAACCATGATTGAGCATTTCAGCTTTGAAGAGGCTAAAAAGTTATGGCACTTTACCTCAACGGAAGCGATGGCTTTGATTGATAGCATCACTGAAAAATATGACTTAGATGTGCAACGTAAACATGGACACTTGACGGCTGCGGTACACCCTGGACATTTAGATGCACTGCGTGAAGGGATGAAAGCACGTCAGTATTTAGATGAAAAAAATACCTCAATGCTGACCCAAGATGAATTACATGAGCATGTGCAATCCGACAACTATTTTGGCGGTCAGTTGGATCAACTTGGGGGGCATATTCATCCTTTAGCCCTGACGCGTGGTTTGGCTTATGGCTTTTGTCAAAACGGCGGCACGATTTATGAACAGACGGAAGTGCAGTCAATCCAAGAACGTGCCGATGGTATTTATGTGACCACAGAGCAAGGGGTAATTAAAGCACGTAAAAGTGTGGTGATGGGCGTACACCATGCCTCATTTAAACTATTAGAAGAACGTAATCAAACCACCATTCCTTTTTATACTTATGTGTGTACCACTGCCCCTTTAGCACTGGATTTGAAAGAGCTATTGCCGACGGATCTGCCTGTATACGACACCCAGTTTCAAATTGACTACTACCGCGGGGTCTCAAAAAACCGATTGTTATTTGGCGGTGAAGGCACGGGTTCGTGTTGGAGTCCTGAACAAACGCATGACTATTTGCTAGGGCGTATTCAACACGTATTTCCTCAGTTAGAGCAAGTCCAGCTTGATTTTGTGTGGAGTGGAATGACAGATTTAACCGTTAATGGTGCCGCGGATAGTCGCAAATTTGGTAGCCAATACCCAATCTATGCTGTTCAGGGGTGGAGTGGACATGGTGTTGCGCAAACAGTGCGTATTGGTAAAGCCATTGCGGATGATTTCTGCGGTCAAAGTGATGACTTTAATATGTTGACCCGTATTCAACATCAAAACATTCCTTTTGGTCGTGCACTGGCGCCGTTGGTCATTCCAATAGCCAAAAGCATGTATGGACTCGGAGCAATGATTAATCCGGGCAAGATGGTGTCATTCTAACCACCTGACCATACTGCTGAATTGGTGGCCATTGATCACTCGATTCAGCAGTTTTTTCGTTTAGGAGATAGGCTAAAGTTGTTCGACGTTCTTTTTCTATTTCAATAGTTTTGGTTTCCATTCACTGATCATAATGCCAAACACCACCAAAAGTCCGCCCAACAAAGCCAGTGGTGCTAAGCGTTCTCCTGCAAGACGCCCAAACAGTGCCGCCCATACAGGCTCTCCTGCATAAATAATTGCCGCTTGAGATGGATTGACTGAGCGCTGTGCCCAATTCATTACATATTGAATCACGGCACTGGCAAGACCCAAGCCGAGTGCGATACTCAGTAAAGGCCATGAAAAGTCTGGAATGTGGTGTTCACCTGCCAATGGCATGGCTGCAAAGGCGAGCACAGAGGCAACTGCCAGTTGAATCACCGTCACTCGACCAATATCGACTGTTGGAGCAAAATAGCCAATCAGGATAATTTCCATCGCTATAGCGATTGCACCGAGTAGGGTTAAGGTCTGGCCAAAATTCAGTGAAATTGAATTCAGGCTATTGCCTGTGAGTAAGACTAAGCCCATAAACGCACAGAGCGCACCAATCCAAATCATAAAATGGGGCACTTTACGAAAGATCAGCCAGAGTAGTACTGGAACTAGCGGCACATACAATGCAGTTAAAAAGGCTGATTCACTGCTACTGACTGTTTGTAGCCCGACCGTTTGTGTGCCATAGCCAATAGTGACCATACAGCCAATGAGTGCACCTGCCCACAGGTCCTGTCGGGTGATGTGTTTTAAATGTTGATAGGAAAATAAGCCAATAATTGTCGCGGCGCAGGCGAAACGACAACCCACAAAGAACATGGGTGAGCTGAAATTTAAGGCATATTTCACGGCCAAGAAGGTACCGCCCCAAATAAAGGTAATTAGAATCAGCGCAATGACAGGCGCTTTAGAGCCGAGCTGAGTATTCAACATAAAATAACTAGTGTGCAATATATTGCACATAGCTTGTCATGCTTTGTTTTTGTGTGCAATATATTGCTCAATGTTTTTTGATTTATCTCTATGAAGTCTCCTGCGGTACTACAACACGTCAGTCAAAATGTGCGTCATTATCGAAGCTTAAAAGGCCTGAGCCAGCAACAATTGGCGGATTTGGCTGGTTTAAGCCGTCGCATGGTGGCTGGGGTTGAATCAGGACAGGACAATATTAGTTTGGCGAAACTCAGCTTGATTGCCGATGTGCTTGAGGTCGATTTTGTACAGATTATTGCTGCGCCTGAACAGCAAGGTCAAGCGGTCGTCAACGTTCTGGCTTGGCAGGGTACACAAGCACACAGTGAAGCAAAATTAATGGCCTCGGCGGCAGCAACACAAAAAGTTGAATTGTGGACATGGGTGCTTGCCCCAAATGAGCACTATAGTGCAGAACCCGACCCAGTCGGTTGGCGTGAGATGCTCTATGTGATGGAGGGTGAGCTAACTTTGGATTTGGCGGGTGAGATGAAAGTCTTGGGTGTAGGTGAGTCGATTGTGTTTTCGAGTGCCATCGAATACCAATATATCAACCGTGGAACTGTACCGTTAAAGTTTATTCGTAATGCGATTTATTAAATAAGATGCATATCTTAAAAACTGATATTTAGCGCATAAAAAAGAGGTCAAAAGACCTCTTTTTTAAATTTTACAATTAGAGCGATTGTTCATCTAACAGCAATTGTGCTTCACGTAGGTTTAAACTGCCTTCGTAAATTGCACGGCCGGTAATTGCACCCAAAATACCCGGTTGGCCTTTGAGGTTACGCACGTCATCAAGGTTGGTCACACCACCTGATGCAATCACAGGTAGGCCAGAATATTGTGCCAGTTGAACAGTTTGCTCAACGTTCACACCTTGCATCATCCCGTCACGTGCAATGTCGGTATAGACAATGCTCGATACGCCTGCATCGGCAAAACGTTTGGCCAAATCTGTTGCTTTCACATCCGTCACATTGGCCCAACCATCGGTGGCCACCATGCCATTCATGGCATCGATACCGACAATGATATGACCTGCAAATTTCTTACATGCTTCTTCAACAAACTCAGGGTCTTGAACAGCTTTTGTGCCAATAATGACAAAAGACACACCCGCTTCTAAGTAGTGTTCAATGGTTTCTAGTGAGCGAATACCGCCGCCAATTTGAATTGGCAGTTCAGGTTGTGCGCGAGCAATGGCTTCAACCACAGGTTTATGAATTGGCGTACCAGCGAAAGCACCATTTAAATCGACCAAATGTAAGCGACGCGCGCCTTCATTTACCCAGTGCTGTGCAGTTGCAACAGGATCATCAGAAAAAACCGTATCGTCTTCCATACGACCTTGTTTTAAACGAACACATTTGCCATCTTTCAGGTCAATTGCAGGGATGATCAGCATGCTTTCGCTCCTAGCCAAATCTTAAATAAAATCAATGTCCGTCATCTTAGCAAAGTATTGGCAATTTTCTAAGCATCTGTTACAGCTTTTCATGACGACAAGGTTTTGTTGTTTTTTCTAATTCTTTGGAAATATCTTTTGGGAGTCGCTCTAAACGCCGCAATTCTTCAAAAACCAACAGCGCGGCATAGGCATCGGCAGCGGCATAGTCAACTTGTTCAGGCGTGAGTATTTTCCTCGCCCAATTTGAAGTACTGACTTTTTTGCTTTTGGGGAAGTTGAGTTGAAACAGCAGGGCGATGGCATTTTTAATGCCAACAGGGTTAGTCAAACCAAAGCTTGCAAAGCACTTTGACAGCTCAACCACGCCCTTGAGCTCAAAACCTTTTTTGTGGAACAGATGGGCATCATTTTTTAAACCAAAGCCCACTTTGAGCTGGTCTGGATCCGCCAAAAATGGCGCAAGGAAGTTCCAAATGGGTGGATTCATTTGAAACAAATAAGCATGCTCGACGCTGGCCAGTTGAATTAAATGCGGGCCCGTGGAAACTTCTCCTACTTGAAAGGTCGGTTTGGACTCGCTGTCAAAACCGAAGATAGAAATCTGTTCCAGTTCAGCACGGATTGCTTCACACTGCTCTAAGTTTTGAATGACATGAATTGCTTGTTTTGGCAAATTTTGAAAACGAGGCAAAATTCGAATTTGTTCTTTGTTGGGGATAGGGAGACTGGGTAGGGAATTATTCATGTTATATCTAAGGCATGCTTTTATTTCAGACTAGTGGTTTTTGATTTTAAAGGCAAAATAAAACCTGCGAGAAGCAGGTTTTAAGTTCAATCGATGATGGTTGAAGTTTTTTTATTATTGTTGTATTTCGATTTGTGATTGATTTGCACGCTGTATATAGCTTTGATAAGAAGGCAGAGCAATTGCCGCTAAAATACCAACGACAAAAAGTAGGATATAAATCCACGCTAAAACAGCTTCCCAACCTGCGGTTGGGCGTGGTGAGCCATAGCTGTTGCTGCGATCATCACCCGGTGCGAAAATCAGGTATAGCATTAGGATCACGTTGGCAAGAGGCACCAACATCAACAGTGATAACCAGCCCGTATGGTTGCGGTCATGTAGGCGACGAATGGTAAATACGAAGGTGAAATAGAAGATTGCAATATAAGTCACAGCAAGAAAAATCATGCCGCCACCAAAGTTGCCTGTTTCCATATTGATGAAAGTTGTTGGAAAAATCACGGCAAAAATACCAATGATAATCGCAGCTACAATGGCAAGTAGACAGTTCCATGCGAGATATGAAAAACGTCCGAAACGACCTGCGGCATTCAGCGCAGATTCTTGTACATATTGAGTCATAGTGACTTACCTTATCGTTGTAAATTAAGTTTTTTATAAATAAAAATGTCTAAAAAGCAGGCAAATCATAATCAAATTTGGTGACAATGAAAAGGCATCTCAGCCATCTTGAGTACAGTAGTCTGCTGTAAAGCAAAGATTTTATACATTGAAGGGTACAGGAGTGAGGTTACACGCCTCATTTACTTAAGCTGTTTCTGATTGATTTTGAGCCTAGATGCATCAATTTTGGATAAACAAAAGCCCAACCGAAGTTGAGCTTTTTAAAATCGAACACATCTAGGCGTGAGTTAGATTTTCCATTCCACAAAGTTTTTCAGCAGTTGTAAACCTGCGGTATGACTTTTTTCAGGGTGGAACTGGGTCGCAAACAAATTTTCTTGGTGAATCGCGGTACAGAACTCTAAACCATAGTCACAAGTTGCAGCCACAATGCCAGAGTTCTTCGGTTCAACATAGAAGCTGTGCACGAAGTAGAAACGTGCATCTTGCTCAATGTCTTTCCACATTGGATGACTCGGATCAGCCTGATGAACTTGGTTCCAACCCATATGGGGTACTTTCAAGCCGTCTACATCAGGAAAGCGTTTCACGCTTCCTTCAAAAATACCGAGAGCATCCACTCCTCCATTTTCTTCAGAGCATTGCATCAGCGCTTGCATACCGACACAAATCGCTAATACAGGCTTATTAAATGCCGCATGGCGAACGACTTCATCAATCCCTGCTTCATGCATGCCTTGCATACAGTCACGCATAGCACCTACGCCGGGGAATACAATTTTATCAGCTTGAGCCACTAACTTGGGATCATTGGTCACATCGACCGTTGCACCAACATGCTCAAGCGCTTTTGCTGCTGAGTGTAGGTTACCCATACCATAGTCAAGAAGGGCAATACGGGTCATTACAAACTACCTTTGGTTGAAGCAATGGTGTTGGTTGCACGTGGGTCAATTTCACAGGCCATACGAAGTGCACGCGCAAACGCTTTGAACACACTTTCAATTTGGTGGTGGCTATTTTTACCTTTGAGGTTATCAATGTGTACCGTCATGAGCGCATGGTTCACAAAGCCTTGGAAAAACTCAGAGAATAGATCCACATCAAAACGACCAATCATGGCGCGGGTAAATGGAATATCCATAAACAAACCCGGACGACCCGATAAGTCCACTACAGCACGGCTTAAAGATTCATCTAACGGTGCATAAAAATGACCGTAACGACGTAAACCTTTTTTGTCACCTAAAGCTTTAGCAAAAGCCTGTCCAAGCGTGATACCACAGTCTTCAACCGTGTGGTGATCATCAATTTCCAAGTCGCCATCACATTCAATATCAATATCAAATAAGCCATGTCGCTTGATTTGATCAATCATATGATCTAAAAAGGGAATACCTGTGTTGAGCGTGCCTTGACCCGTACCATCGAGGTTTACACGAACTCGAATTTTGGTTTCGTTGGTATTTCTTACCACTTCACTGATACGTTCTGTCATAGACACGTTCCTCAAAGACGTCAAATAATTGATGTAAAATGTTTCGCCGTAACGAAGTCACCGCATATTAGATTGCTCAGGAGGGTTTATCAATGCCTATTACCGTACACGCTTATACTTCACTGGAAAAAGAAGAGTTGCGCAGCCAGCTAGAGCGACTGTACGACACCAGTCCTGAATTTGGCGATGGGCATGATGCCGTAGAACAACTTGAGCAAAATCTAGCTCAGTATACCTTACTTTACACTGCAGAATTTAATACTAAAGTCATTGGTGCCATTTGGTGTAGTGGGCAGGGTGAAAATAAAACCTTAGAATACATCGTAGTACATCCTGCAAACCGTGGAAGAGGGGTTGCGGAGCGGCTGGTTGAAGAAGTTTGTCGTATGGAAGAAGCCAAAGGTGTGAAAGTGTTTGAGCCGGGCTGTGGTGCAATTCACCGTTGCTTAGAGCACATTGGTAAAATTTAAGCTTTTTTAAAGCAGTCTTTGGGCTGCTTTTTTTCATGAATAGTGATGGTGACGCGCTCTAAGTACAAAGAATGACTCAAAAAATGTACGAAGGGTGCTGGGTTTGCTGTAAAAGTAAACACTCAAATGATTTTTTTGAAAACGGACTTGACGCTGCTTCGCTTAAACTGTTTAATACGCGACATCGGCGTGATAGCTCAGTAGGTAGAGCAACGGATTGAAAATCCGTGTGTCCCCAGTTCGATCCTGGGTCTCGCCACCATATTCAAAATCTTATTCAAAGATTTCAATCCCTGATCCCATCAGGGATTTTTTTTGCCTGAAATTTATTCGATCAAATAAAAAAAGTGATGATTTTTATTGACTATTCATCCGAGATACGGCTTAATACACGGCATCGGCGTGATAGCTCAGTAGGTAGAGCAACGGATTGAAAATCCGTGTGTCCCCAGTTCGATCCTGGGTCTCGCCACCATATTCAAAAAAGCCTCAAACAATGTTTGGGGCTTTTTTTTTTGTCCCATGAAAAGTAGGATTGTATAAGGTGTTGGACAACAACATGCTTTAGTTAATCGAAAATGTGCTAATTTTGAGTCAAAAATAAGACTGAGAATGGCTTATGAAAGACCGCTTTTCATCGGGAAGTCAGCTTTATCAACTCGCACGTCCTAGTTATCCAGCGAGTTTGATTCAAGAAATACTCAAGCATGTGGCGACTCCTCAATTTGCATGGGATTGTGGTGCAGGATCGGGGCAATTAACTCAATTGTTGGCGCCGCATTTTGATGCCGTGGTGGCGACAGATATCAGTGTGCATCAGTTACAACATGCACCTTATTTTGAAAATGTTAGTTATCAAGTTCAGTCTGCAGAGCACACCAGTTTTGCCGAGCAGAGTTTTGATTTAATCACGGTGGCTCAAGCCATTCATTGGTTTAACTTTGATAGCTTTTATGCAGAAGTGCGGCGGACTTTACGACCTGAAGGCATTTTGGCGGTCATTGGCTATGGTTTAATTCAGCTGCAGCAACCTGAGTTACAGGGTTGTATTGAGCGACTTTATTTTAAGACTTTGAAAGGCTATTGGGATGCCGAACGTCGTTATATCGACGAGGCCTATCAAACCATTCCTTTTCCCTTTGAGGAAATAGCGACGCCTGAATTGTCGATGTCGTTTCAATGGTCTGCTGCTCAATTGTTGGATTATTTAAATACATGGTCTGCACTGAAACATTATCGAGCGAAAAATTCAGATGACCCCTTATATGAGTTCAAAGCATTCTTTGCCGTTGATGATTATGCGAACCAAGTCTTTGCGCTTAAATTTCCAATTTTTTTAAGATTGGGCCGTCTACCTGTATCGGCGCATTGAGTGTCTAAGCTTAATCGGCAATCAGACGTTTACCAAAGCACACGACTTCGATTTCCTCATAGCCCAGTTGCTCATAGAAGCTTTGCACGTCGATGTTTTCTTTACGTACAAGCAGTTGTAGTTTAGGGCAACCTAACGCAATCAGGCGCTTCTCGAGCTGCTGTATGAGTGCGGTTGCGACCCCATTGCGTTGAAAGTGTGGATGTACTGCCAAATAATTAATCCAGCCGCGATGGCCATCATAACCACCCATCAATGTGGCGATGAGTTGTTCATCTTTAACAGCCAGTAAAAATAAACCATCTTTTTGCGCAGTTTTTCTAAAAATATCAATTTCAGGGTTATTCCAAGGGCGAGTAAGGTCGCACACCTCCCAAAGTGCAATGACGTCTTCTAAATCTGTTTCGAGATAGGGGCGAATAATGAACATGAGCTTGGCATTTTTATTTTTCGGATGCCTTTAGATTAATTGAGTTTTTTTATTTTGATAAGTGTTTTATTGCACTTTTCATCAGACATAAAAAAAACGCCCAAGAGGGCGCTTTTTTTAAACTTTAAATTAAGCAGATTTTGCTTCTGCTTGAACAGGAAGCATGTGGCCTGTTTCTTCAAAGTTAGAATGCCAAGACAACGCTTCACGTAGAAGGTGAGGTGTATGACCACCTTTTGCACATGAACGATCGAAGTAGTCGTTTAATGCATCACGATACAGTGGGTGTGCACAGTTGTCGATAATCGCACGAGCACGTTCACGCGGTGCTAAACCACGCAGGTCAGCCAAACCTTGTTCAGTCACAAGAATGTCAACATCGTGTTCAGCATGGTCGATGTGCGATGCAAACGGTACGATTGAAGAGATGTCGCCACCTTTCGCAATTGATTTGGTTACGAAGATCGCCAAGTGTGCATTACGTGCGAAGTCACCTGAACCACCGATACCATTCATCATTTTCGTACCGCAAACGTGAGTTGAGTTTACGTTACCGTAAATATCAAATTCAAGCGCAGTATTGATGCCGATAATACCTAAACGACGAACCAATTCAGGGTGGTTCGAAATTTCTTGCGGACGTAAAACCAATTTATCTTTGTACGCTTCAAGGTTATTAAATACTTTCTCGCCGTATTTTGCAGAAAGGGTAATTGATGAACCTGAAGCAAACTTCATTTTACCTGCATCGATCAATTCGAAAGTACAGTCTTGCAACACTTCTGAGTACATCACGAGGTCTTCGAAGTTCGAATCTTTAAGGCCTGTGAGTACAGCATTGGCAATTGAGCCAATCCCTGCTTGTAATGGGCCTAAGTTTTTCGGTAGACGCTCTTCAGCTACTTCTTTTTCAAAGAATGCGATTAAGTGGTCTGCAATGCCTTGAGTTTCATCATCTGGAGCCGTTACCGTTGATGGAGAGTCGTGCAAGTCATTGTTGATGACGATACCGACGATTTTTGCAGGATCGATATTGATCGCGTGCGTACCAATACGCTCATCCACTTGAGTCAATGGAATCGGTTGACGTGTTGGACGGTAAGTTGGGATGTAAATATCGTGTAAGCCTTCAAATGCAGGGCTTAAGTTGGTGTTGATTTCAACAATCACTTTTTCTGCGAAAATTGCGAAGCTTGCAGAGTTACCTACCGACGTTGTTGGAATGATGCCGCCATCTTCAGTAATTGCAACCGCTTCAATGATTGCTACATCTGGTTTTTTCAACTGAAGGTTACGCATTTGCTCAACTGTTTCAGACAAGTGTTGGTCAATGAACATCACTTCGCCATTGTTGATGGCTTTACGTAAAGTGTTGTCCACTTGGAACGGTAAACGACGTGCCAATACACCCGCTTCAGTCAATTGCTTGTCTAGGTCATTACCTAAAGAAGCACCAGTAATTAATGTGATTTTTAAAGGATTTGTGTGTGCACGTTTAACCAATGCCAAAGGTACAGCTTTCGCTTCGCCAGCACGAGTGAAGCCACTCATACCTACAGTCATGCCATCTTCAATAAAAGCAGACGCTTCTTCTGCACTGATGACTTTATCGTGAAGTGAAGCTAAACGGATACGATCTAAAGACATGGTTTACTCTCGTTAATATTCTGGATCTGGCACCGATTGTACCGATCAAGAACGACATTGTGCATACCTGTTAGGCTAAGGTCTAATTTTTTGAAAAAATGTGGGTATAAGGGATTCTGATGATTTGTAAGTGGTTGAAATATATTTGGTAAAATTAAATTGTTGAATAGTTAAACAAAATCGTTTGATCAACTATTGTACAAAGTTTAAAAATGCTCAACCAAGGTTTGCTTTAATTTTTCGAGTGGGTTGTTGCTGGAAATTTCAGCATCTTGATTGTGATGAAGAGGCAGCGAAATAATCGCTTCAAGACCGCCTTGTTCTCGATTATGAATGGCTAGTTGACCTTGGTGAATATCAACAATGCGTTTCACAATGGCGAGACCTAAACCACTGCCTTGGACTGTTCTGGCTTCATTGCCGCGAACAAAAGGTTGCATAAGTTCTTCAATTTGATCGTCAGGAATGCCTTCACCATGGTCTGCTACGCTAATTAAAATATGTTCATTTTCCACTGTTGCGGAAAGTTCAATCGGCTCAGCACCGTAGCGTTTTGAATTATTAATCAAGTTACCAATCAGGCGTTTAAGAGATAGACTACGTGCCTGAATAATCGGTAATTCAGCAGGTTCAAAACGAATATCCAGCGGTTTGAATTGCACCACCAATTCTTGTAACAGCATATTTAAATCGGTGTCTTGAATTTCCTCATCTGAGCCGTCACGCATATAGGAAATGAACTGATTTAAGATCGCGTCCATATCTTCAACGTCATAAATCAGCCCTTCTTTTAAAAAATCATCATCGGGCATCATTTCTGCACTGAGTCGAATACGGGTCAGTGGGGTGCGTAAGTCATGTGAAATCCCTGCCAACATAATCCGGCGGTCACGTTCAGTCTGATCTAGGGTGTAAATCATGTGATTAAACGCTTGGTTGACCTCACGAATTTCTTGGGGGCCGTGATTGGTCTCTAAATACGGTGCTGTGCCTGTTTTACTATAACTGTTGGCAGCATTTTGCAGACGACGCAGCGGGCGATTGAGCTGACGAACCAAGGTTAAAATAATGGCTGCTGCAATAAGGGGTACGCCAAGCAGCCAACCGAAAATTAACTCAGGGCTGTAGTTGGCATAGGTTTTCAGTGGTTCCCGTACCCAGTTGCCGTTCATTTCAGGCGTTTGAATCCAAATGCGCGGGCTAGGTTTAAATTGGAAATATACTGTGGCATGTTCGACTTTTAATTCTTTGGCCAGCTTTGCTTCAATTTGGTTGGTAAAGAATTCGGCAATCACCTTATCTTTAACATTGGGATATTCTTTGGGATCGGTGACGTATTCAATCCCGACGCGGCTTCTTAGCCAGTCATCGACATCGACTTCAGTATTTTGATGATAAATCCGTAAATCGGGGTTGTTGAGAATTTCTATTTCAACAGCAAGATAACGAGCATGTTGTTGAATTTCTGGAAGATATAAGGTGCGCCAAAAGAACCACAAAGACATAAATAAACTGAAAAATACAATGAAGAGTACCAGTACGGTGGTGCGCATGGCAGCAGAACGCGGCTTGATTTTATCTAAAAAGCGTTCCCAACGCGTGCGTTTACGTTCTGAATACGCTTCGTAATCTGTAAATTTTTGAGGGTCGATGGGTTCGAGTTTCACGTGATTTCCTGTTTCTATGTAAGAGACATAGTTCAATGGTGACAGGTATGCGATACGCGAAAAGTCATCTGCAATTGTTCGAGGCAGGAGGTCTGGGTGTTATAAAGTTTCTGCGAGCATGATGTTGAAATGCAGAAATATGCCGAGTTTTGCAGATGACAATGGTTTTGCTTACTTTTGTCGAAACAAAAGTAAGGCGAACCGCAGGTTAATCGATAAAGTTGAGCTTAATTTTAGGACTCCGTCGTGCTGATTATTGCTACTCAGCTTAAAAAGACCGAAGCCGTATTTTTCAGTTTTGAATTATTCCGCGCCATCTGGAACGAACACATAACCCACACCCCAAACCGTTTGGATATAACGTGCGCGAGCAGGGTTTTCTTCTACAAGACGACGAAGGCGCGATACTTGAACATCAATCGAACGTTCCATTGCACCCCACTCACGACCACGCGCAAGGTTCATCAATTTGTCGCGAGTTAAAGGCTCACGTGGATGTTGTACCAAGGCTTTCAGTACCGCAAACTCACCTGTAGTTAGGGTCACGACTTGACCTTCACGCGTTAGAGTGCGTGTTGATAAATCAAGTGACCATGGCCCAAAGCTGACCACTTCCATTTGTTGGCTTGGTGCGCCTGGAACTTCACGCACTTGGCGGCGCAGTACAGCGCGAATACGTGCTAACAACTCATTTGGATTAAATGGTTTCGGTAAATAGTCATCTGCACCCGCTTCTAGACCTGCAATACGGTCTGAATCACTGCCACGAGCGGTAAGCATAATAATAGGCGTATCAATATTGGATTGGCGTAGACGACGACAGATACTTAAACCATCTTCAACAGGGAGCATGAAGTCGAGCACAATCAGTGAAAACAGTTCGCGCTGTAAGAGACGATCCATTTGAGTTGCGTCATGCGCTGTTTTCACCACAAAGCCTTTATCTTCTAAAAAGCGTTGAAGTAGCGTACGTAAACGCACATCGTCATCTACCACTAAAATGCGTTCAACGCGATCTGCATCGCTATGTACAGCATCTGTTTTTTCAGCAGGTACAACTAAACTCATTGAAGTGCTCCTTTATTCTTTATTGTCATCGTAAACAAAAGTCGGGATAGTCTTGAGTATACGACTCATTTGTATGTCTTTACTATGCTCTAAAGCAACAAATATTGCAGGTAAAATCAAGACATAGATACTAAATGTATACATCTTAGCCCATAGAAAAAAATGGCAAAGAATACCTAAAAATAAGATTTAACACTGAAAATGAGATGGATTTATGAAATTTGCCTGAAATATGTCACATTTAAGCCATTAAATTAATAAAAACAGTTGTGGATTTTATAGTCTTGGTCTTTATAATCATGGCTTTTAGTACATATCCTTGTGGGATCACATACGATGACTGACTTAGTTCAGCAGTTGGCAAAAGAAATTGCCGTACGTCCAAATCAAATCGAGGCTGCCATCAATTTGATTGATGAAGGTGCTAGCGTTCCATTTATTGCGCGTTACCGTAAAGAAGTCACGCAAGGCTTAGATGATGCGCAGTTACGTCAGCTCGATACACGTTTGGCTTATTTACGTGACTTATTTGAACGTCGCGACAAGGTAATCGAATCATTAAAAGAACAAGACAAATTGTCTGATGATTTATTGGCACGTGTAAATGCTGCTGAAACTAAAAATGCCTTAGAAGAAATTTACGCACCGTACCGTCCAAAACGGACCAGTAAATCATTTAAAGCCAAAGAAGCAGGCTTAGGCCCGATTGCAGAGAAAATCTTTGCAGAAGCGGTTGATCCAGCTGATGCATTGGCAGGCTTTAGCCATGAAGATTATCCAGATCTAGACAGTCAGTTGGATGCGATTCAACATATTCTAATTGATGACTGGGCGCAGAATATTGCACTGACCACTGAACTTAAGGCCACGTTTGCAAAAACGGCCACTTTAAAAAGTTTAGTGGCAAGTGATGAGAAAAAAGAAGTTGGCAAAAAATTCCGCGATTACTTCGACTTTTCTGAAAATTTAAATAAAGTCCCGTCACATCGTTTATTGGCTATGTTACGTGGTCGTCAAGAAAACGTTTTAGGTTTAAAAGTTGATGGTGAAGATGATGCACCATTGGCGCGTATTGAAACAGAATACAGCCTTGACACTGCACAGCCGCAAGCACGTCAAGATTACTTAAAACAAACGGCTAAATTGTTCTGGTTAGGCAAGGTTCGTCCAAGCATCGAACATTCGTTGCTCACCGAAAAACGTCTTGCAGCTGAATCTGAAGCAATGGATGTTTTCGCTGAAAACTTACGTCATTTGTTGTTGTCTGCGCCTGCGGGTGCACGTACAACGTTGGGTGTAGACCCTGGAATCCGTACAGGGGTGAAATTGGCTGTGGTGAATGCATCGGGTGATGTACTTACACATAGCACGATTTATCCATTTGCACCCAAAGATGATAAAGCGGGTTCAATTGCAGAACTTGCCCGTTTATGCCGCGAGTTTAATGTTGACCTGATTGCCATTGGCAATGGTACAGCAAGCCGTGAAACAGAAAGCGTTGTGGCTGAAATGATGGCTGCAAACAGTGATTTAAAACTGACACGTGTTTCTGTATCAGAAGCGGGTGCATCGGTTTATTCAGCATCTGAATTGGCTTCTGCGGAGTTACCAGAGCTAGATGTATCGATTCGTGGTGCAGTGTCGATTGCACGTCGTTTACAAGACCCATTGGCTGAACTGGTGAAAATCGATCCAAAATCGATTGGTGTAGGTCAGTATCAGCATGATGTGAACCAAACGGGCTTAGCGAAAACCCTTGAAGCAGTCGTTGAAGACTGTGTGAACTCGGTAGGTGTGGATGTTAATACTGCATCATCTGCTATCTTGGGTTATATCGCAGGTTTGAATAAGTCGATTGCGCAGCAAATTGTTGATTTCCGTAAAGAAAATGGCCGTTTTGACAACCGCCAAGATTTGAAAAAAGTGCCACGTTTAGGCGAGCGTACTTTTGAACAAGCGGCAGGTTTCTTACGTATTCAAGATGGTTCAGAGCCACTGGATGCTTCTGCTGTTCACCCAGAGTCTTATGCATTGGTCGGTAAAATTGTTGAAGCAAAAGCGACGACAGTGAAAGACATCATTGGTAACTCTGAAATTATTCGCCAAGTGAATGCTGAAGAATTTGCAGATGAGAAATTTGGTTTACCAACCATTCAAGATGTACTGTCTGAACTGGAAAAACCAGGTCGTGATCCGCGTCCAGAATTCCGTACAGCAAAATTCCGTGAAGACATTACGGAAGTTGCGCAATTGACTGAAGGCATGCAACTTGAAGGCGTCGTGACCAATGTGACGAATTTCGGTGCTTTTGTGGATGTGGGTGTACACCAAGATGGTTTAGTCCATATTTCAGAATTAGCCAATGAATTCGTTGCAGATCCGCATAAAGTGGTGAAGCCGGGGCAAATTGTACAAGTGCGTGTACTCACAGTAGATGCTGAGCGTAATCGTGTGAATTTGTCGATGCGCCCTGAAGGTGCTGAAGCGCCTAAAGCTCCGCGTCAACCACGTCGTGAAAATACAGAGCGTAGTGAACGTAAACCACAAGGTAAACGTCCACAACAAGCACGTTTGCAAGGCGAGCGTGCTCAAACAAACAAGAAGCCGCAAACGGCTAAACCTCAAGAAAATAAAATTGGTGGTTTAGGTGCATTGTTACTTCAAGCAGGGATTAAAGGTTCGAAATAATCTTTAAGATTTGAATAAAAAAAACCTCCCAAGTGGGAGGTTTTTTTATGGTTGCTTTTATCCGTTGATGATGGGCACGATCCAACTGGTGATAATCAGCATAATGCCAAAGTGCCCAAGCTTTCGGCAAACTTTGACAAAAGTTGGAGCGGGTTGTTCTAGTCTCGTCGCATAATCTTTGAGGCTTATGGCTTGGGTGCTGCGGCTATGCCACAGGAAAACAGCAAGATCGATACAGATTAGAATCGTCCCGACATTGGCCACGATATCCATCATCACATAATCTTGTAAATACAGGCTACTGCCTACTCGGTAGCAGAGATAAATCGCAAAAGCGATACACACATATTGCAGTACGAAAGTAAAAGCGCGCATAAATTCACAAAATAAAAAAAGACGGCTGTTTATAACACAAAAAGTAGAAGGGTCACGTCGTCTTTATCTTTTGTCCACAAAAAAAGTATGAGTCTTAACTGATTAGGCTTTGTGCAATTAGGCTGGAAAAAATGGAGACTAAACCTATTTTTGAAAAAATATTGCAATACATGCTTGATGATTGTGAGGTTGGCTTATTTTTTGTTTCTAGCGAGTATATTTCACTCGTCAGTGGGGTAGGCTGTTGAGATGCGCGTTGGCTCTTAAAGCCAAATTCGAGTAAGATCATCAGCAAACCGCCATGAATCAGCACTTGCCAGATTGAAATATGAGAGAGGGTGAGTTCTGTATACAGATTAAAAGCAGTGATTGCAGCAAAGATGAAGCAAAAAAGCTTGAATAAATAAAGTGCCTGCATTTCTTTTCCCCCTTTTATTGTTGCTCTTATGGTGGACTTTTTTTCTTAAGCGAATATTAAGAACTATAAAAGAGTTGCGAAAAATTTAGCTACCCAACCTTTAATCAAAGGTTGGGTAAATTGTAAGAAAACTTACCAATGTTCACCTGGGAACAAGCGTGCATATGCTTTTTGTACCCAGTTGAGTTTTTGCGGTTCACCTACTGACGCAGTAGAACTTGGGAATAAGTTATAACCAATCGACATCAGCTTATTGTTGATATCTGGTGCAATTGAATAAGTGATCGATGCCAAACGACCTAAGTTGGTTGCGACTTTCTTCGGACGCTTCACAATCGCATAAGCAACCAGATCTGCTGCCTGTTCAGGCGAAAGGGTAGGAACGTATTTATAAATTTTTGTTGGCGCAATCATCGGGGTGCGTACCAAAGGCATATAAACCGAAGTAATCGCAATTTTATGTGAATGCACTTCGGCAGAAAGACAGCGACTGAATGCATCTAGTGCCGCTTTAGACGCTACATAGGCTGAGAAACGAGTGGCATTTGCCAATACGCCAATCGAGCTAATGTTAATAATATGCCCATCACGACGAATCATCATTTGTGGCAGGATGTTCATGACTAAACGTACCGCACCAAAGTAGTTAAGCTGCATGGTGCGTTCAAAGTCGTGGAAGCGTTCCGCTGACTCATGTACAGCACGGCGGATCGAACGACCTGCGTTATTAATTAAAATATCAATATGATCGACTGAAGCTAAAATCTGCTTAGAAACTTCATCAATCGAGTCTAAATCATTTAGGTCACATGGAAAAACAGAGGCTGAACCCCCTTTGGCTTCGATTTCTGCTTTAACTTCTTCTAATGTTTCTTTGGTGCGCGAAACTAAAAGGACGTGTGCTCCTGCGTCAGCCAGTTTGTGTGCAACGGTTAAACCAATACCACTTGAAGCACCTGTAATTAAGACGGTTTTTCCATTTACGCGTTCTTTAAAAAGTCTATCCATTCTTGAATTCACGTTATCATTCCTGATCTAAGTCAAATATTTGAGGGTTATGGCTGTTTTTATATTCGATTATTAAGGCTGCATTTTCTGAGAAATGTAGCGGCTTTCCTTCACGGTATAATACCTAAACTGCTTAAAAATATCACTGCATAAGTTATTGAAATAATAAATAAAATTAGAGTAAAAGCTCTATTTTATTTCTTCTAATGACTTGTTTTTAACATGAATTCAATCAAAGTGAAAGGGCTATAAATATAAAAGACAAGCGTATAAAAAACCTCAATCATGTGATTGAGGTTTTAAGTTTAGCACTCTGTATTTTAGACTTGAGCCAAGGCCTGCTCTAAATCTGCAATCAAATCATCAATATGTTCAATACCTACAGATAAACGCACCATATCAAGACTTACTCCAGCAGACTTTAATTCTGCTTCATTCAGTTGGCGATGTGTGGTGGTGGCGGGGTGGCAGGCCAGACTTTTGGCATCACCAATATTGACCAAGCGAGTGAAGAGTTGCAGAGCATCAATAAAGTGCGTACCACCTTCACGCCCATCTTGTACCCCAAAGGATAAAATTGCCGAAGGTTGCCCTTTGACATATTTTTGCGCTAAGCCATGCTGAGGGTGATCTTTCAAGCCGGCATAGTTGACCCATTTCACTTTGGGATGGGCTTGTAAATATTCTGCGACTTTCTGCGCATTTTTAGTATGACGTTCCATACGTAGGTTTAGCGTTTCTAAGCCTTGTAGAATCAAGAACACGCTTAAAGGGCTAATCGCAGCGCCGGTATTGCGTAATGGCACCACGCGGGCACGCGCGATATAAGCTGCTTCGCCTAAAGCTTCGACATAGTTCACGCCGTGATAGCTTGGGTCTGGCGTATTCAGCACTTTAAAGCGCTCAGGATACTTGCCCCAAGGAAATTTGCCACTGTCGACAATCGCTCCACCAATCGAGTTACCATGCCCGCCAATATATTTGGTCAAGGAATGCACCACAATATCTGCCCCATATTCAAAGGGTTTCAGCAGTGCAGGCGTTGCGACAGTATTATCGACCACCACAGGTACACCATATTCATGTGCGATTTTGGCAATCGCTTCTAGATCAATGATATTGCCGAGTGGATTGCCAATCGATTCAACAAAGACCAACTTGGTTTTTTCATCAATTAAACCACGTAGGGCTTCAGGGTCTTGATAATCAAAGAAACGTACCTCAATGCCTTGTTTCGGTAGAGTGTGGGCAAACAGGTTATAGGTGCCACCGTACAAGGTCGAAACAGAAGCAATGTTGTCCCCTGCTTCGGTAATGGTTTGAATGGCGTAAGTAATGGCTGCCATGCCAGAGGCTAAGGCCAACGCGCCAATACCGCCTTCGAGTGCGGCTAAACGTTGTTCTAGCACCGCAGTGGTCGGGTTCATAATTCGGGTATAAATATTGCCTTGGACTTTTAGGTCAAATAAATCCGCACCATGTTGCGTATTATCAAAGGCATAAGACGTGGTTTGATAAATCGGTACGGCCACAGCTTTGGTGGTGGCTTCGGGGCTATAACCAGCATGGATAGCCAAAGTTTCATCTTTATAGGTCATGGGACTTCATCTACGTGAGTTAAATATTGCACAGTCTAGCATTAATGAATATGAGTGAAAGTGTGAAAATAATGAATATTTATCTAAAAAATTCATAAAGATGAGATGCGAGCAGCTTCTTGTCTGCAGAAAAGTGAGATAAAAGTGATGTTTAAAAAACAACCGTGCTGAAAGTTGTAACATTGCATTGAAGATCGGTTTCATGCCTTATTTTTTCAACGTATTCATCGTATAATGCCCGCAAATATTTTTTCGCTTCTTGCGATTTTTTGGTTTTTCTATTGAGGAGTCCTACGTGGCCCAATATATTTATACGATGAACCGAGTGTCTAAAATGGTTCCGCCTAAGCGCGAAATCTTAAAAGACATCTCTTTGTCATTTTTCCCGGGTGCAAAAATTGGTGTACTTGGTTTAAACGGTGCAGGTAAATCGACCTTGCTTCGTATTATGGCGGGCGTAGACAAAGATTTCTCTGGTGAAGCGCGTGCGCAACCGGGTATCAAAATTGGTTACCTAGAACAAGAACCGCCACTTGATCCAAATAAAGATGTCCGTGGAAACGTAGAAGATGGTTTACGTGAACCATTGGATGCTTTGGCACGTTTGGACGAAGTATTTGCTGAATATGCAGCAGAAGATGCAGACTTTGATGCATTGGCAAAAGAGCAAGAAAAACTTGAAGCGATTATCCATTCATGGGATGCGCATAACCTTAGCAACCAAATGGATCAAGCTGCAGCTGCCTTGAACCTTCCTGCTTGGGATGCGGATGTCACACTACTTTCAGGTGGTGAGCGTCGTCGTGTTGCATTGTGTCGTTTGCTTTTATCTAAGCCAGACATGTTACTTCTAGACGAACCAACGAACCACTTGGATGCAGAATCTGTGTCTTGGTTAGAGCGTTTCTTGAAAGACTTTGCCGGCACGATTGTGGCGATTACGCACGACCGTTATTTCTTGGATAACGTAGCAGAATGGATTCTTGAGCTTGACCGCGGTATGGGTATTCCATATCAAGGCAACTATTCTTCTTGGTTAGAGCAGAAGAATGCGCGTCTAGAACAAGAGAATAAGCAAGAAGAATCTTTTGCTAAAGCATTGAAGAAAGAACTTGAATGGGTTCGTTCTAATGCTAAAGGTCAGCAAAAGAAAAACAAAGCGCGTATGGAGCGTTTTGAAGAGCTTAACTCACGTGAATTCCAACAGCGAAACGAAACTTCTGAAATCTATATTCCACCTGGCCCACGTCTAGGTAATAAAGTCGTAGAAGTGGAAGGCATCAGCAAATCATTTGATGGTCGCGTACTGTACGAAAACCTGAGCTTTACCGTACCGCCTACAGCAATTGTGGGTATCGTGGGTCCAAACGGTGCGGGTAAAACCACACTATTCCGTATGATGACTGGTGAACAACAGCCAGACACCGGTACGGTGACTTTGGGTGAGTCGGTTAAAGTAGCGTATGTGGGTCAGATTCGTGACACTTTGGATAACAACAAAACCGTTTGGGAAGAAGTTTCTGGCGGTTTAGATATCTTAAGAATTGGCGATTATGAAATTGCATCACGTGCCTATATCGGTCGCTTTAACTTTAAAGGTCAAGACCAGCAGAAGCGTGTAGGTGAGTTGTCAGGTGGTGAGCGTAACCGTTTACAACTGGCGAAAATCCTGCAAATGGGCGCAAACGTCATCTTGCTGGATGAGCCATCGAACGACTTGGATATCGAAACCTTACGTGCGCTTGAGGATGCAATTCTTGTATTCCCTGGTACTGTAATGGTGGTGTCGCACGACCGTTGGTTCCTTGACCGTATTGCAACGCACATCTTGTCGTTTGAGAACGAACAGCCTGAATTCTACGAAGGTAACTATGCTGAATATGAAGCCTATCGTTTAGCGCGTTTGGGTGATGCTGCGGTTCAAAAACGCACCAAATACAAGAAAATTGGCGGTTAACGCTTCCGTTAATTCAATTAAAAAAACCAGCCTTCGGGCTGGTTTTTTTATGCTTAGCAATTGCCGCTTAAGGCGTTTTAGGGGCATTCACTTGTAAGCTAATAATGGTGTAATACTGATTTTTAGGTTTTGCTTTGATATCGACTTTTTCGCTCACTTCAATCAGGTATTGCCCAGCTTGTGCAAACGTGAGTGTGGCATGGCCTTGTGCGTCGACAGGTGTGCTTTTCGCTTGTTGCTCAAGCTCACCTTGAGCACGAACCATGAGTTCTGCATGCGCTAGGGCTTTGCCTGCTTGAGTAATTTGCAGTTGTACAGGCTGTTGCACCGTGATTTGGTTTGGATGGGTTTTGAAGTTGACTTGAATTGGGGCTGGCGTTACAGCAACAGGTGAGGTGCTGTCTTTGCTCACATAGCTTTGAATGCTCCATTCGCGAACCGTAGAGACTTTGCTTGGCACTTTGCCTTTAAAGTCACTTGGAATGACATAGTCACGCTCGCTTAAGGCAGGGACTTTGTCTGCTGCGACATCGGCAAATATTTTCCATTGATGATTATGTTGTACATATTCAATTGGATATGAGGTTTTGGCAAAAATGGTATAGGTGCCTTTTTCTGGTAGCTTAAGATCAAATGCAGTTGCAGATTCTAAGTGCTTCTGTGCTTGAATCGTCGTCTGTGTTTGGTTTGGTTGGAAAGCGCTGAATGGAATATCTTTTAGGGCATATTCAGGATGAAAGGCTTGTTCCGCATAGGCGCTCAATACAGGGACTTGGGTATTTTCAGTGTGATACGCCAGTGGAGCGACATAGGGTTCATGCGCTTGAGCCACTGAACAGAACAAGAGTGTGCAGAGTAGAGCGTTTTTCATAGAGACTAGGCCTAAAAATATTTCGTAAGATGAGGTTTTTGATTATATCGAGAAAAACTAACAGGTGATAATAATTATTATTTATTCTTTGAGTAGATAAAAAGGGAGTGCATAGACTCCCCCTTTTGGATGCAGGTTCTAAGTTAAAACTTAGATTTCCCACTCATGGTCGCATTCACGGCATTTCCATTTTTTCTGAGACTGCATGAAGCCTTGCATTGAAATCTTAAAATCAGGAAGGTCGCGGTAAAATAGGAAGCCTGCAATCACACACACGATGAAAACCACAACCGTTGCAATTTGTAATGTTGAGCCAGCGCCATCCCCAAATAGCCACATTGCGATGCTAATGAGCACCAAAAGTAATAATACAAAAATGGCTGGAACCAAAAAAACCAGACTTTTAGGCACGACAGGGCGTGTTGCTGGAGCTCCTGCTTGAGCAACAGGCATAATTTTTGGGCTTTGACATTGAGGACAACGATATTGCATTACAACTCCAAAATTCGAATCTATGCTGTATTCTAATCGGATTAGAGCAGAAAGCCAAAAAAGCGTGGTAATGAAGTGCTGATAAATTTGAGGCAATAAAAAACCCAAGTCATAATGCTTGGGTTTTTTACCAGATGTTGCCATCTTAAATATGGCGTCCCTACGGGGATTCGAACCCCGGTTACCGCCGTGAAAGGGCGATGTCCTAGGCCTCTAGACGATAGGGACTTATTGAGGCATCACGTTGAGTGGTTAACACCGTCTCTCTGTGTGAGCGCTATATTAGGGATATAACGCCCATGCGTCAACTAAAAAATCAATTAAGCTTCATCAACTGCGTCATTTTTCGGCAATTTTAGGCTTTCATTGAGTTTTTCCCAAACTTTTGCTTCTTTTTTGCTAGGACCACCCACAATTTCAAGGGCATGACGTAAGCGCGCGAAGGTTAAGTCAGGGCCAATGGTGACCATGGTTTGCATAACTGGGGTCGAAGCGGTTGAACCGGCAATGGCAATAAAGAACGCTGGCATAAAGTCACGGAGCTTAATTTCCATTTGGCTGGCTAAGTCCATCAAGGTTTGACTTACGGTGTCATTGTTCCATGTGAACATGCTTTCCAAACGCCAAATCGCAAATTGCAGACTTTGACGAACCTGCTCTTCGCTCAGTTTCTTGCTTTCAAACTGTTCTTTGGTCAAGCTTGGGAACTGGTTAAAGTAATGTGCAGACCAGTTCACCGCTTCTGAAAGTAAGTTGATGCGAGGTTGAATTGCTGCGGCGATGTCTTCGAGCATCTTACGATCGGCTTTCCATGCCAATAAAGTATCTAACAGTTCAGCAGGGCTTAAGCCTTTGATCCATTGACCATTGAGCCAATTCAATTTTTCTACATCAAAAATTGGACCACCGAGGGATACACGTTGAATGTCAAAGTGTTCAATCATCTCGGCCAATGTGAATTTTTCGCGTTCATCTGGCATAGACCAGCCCATACGGCCTAAGTAATTCAACAAGGCTTCAGGCAAGACACCAATATTTTTGTAGTAATTAATAGAAGTTGGGTTCTTACGTTTCGACAGTTTTGATTTGTCTGGGTTACGTAATAATGGCATATGACCCAGTACAGGCATTTCCCAACCAAAGTATTGATACAGCAACTGATGTTTAGGTGCAGAAGGCAACCATTCTTCGCCACGGAAAACGTGGGTGATTTGCATCAAATGGTCATCGACAACATTGGCAAGGTGATAGGTCGGTAAACCATCTGTTTTAAGCAAGACTTGCATGTCCACTTGTGCCCAAGGGATTTCTACTTCCCCGCGCAGTAAGTCATTGACTGTACAAATGCCTTCTTCTGGCACTTTCATACGAATCACGTGTGGCTCACCTGCAGCAAGGCGGCTTTGGATTTCTTCAGCAGATAATTTTAAACCACGACCATCGTACTTTGGTGTTTCACCACGTGCCTGTTGTTCTGCACGCATTTGATCCAACTCTTCGCTCGTTGCAAAGCAGTAGAACGCATGACCTTTTTCAACCAAATCCAGTGCATATTGTTTATAAATATGCATGCGTTCAGACTGGCGATACGGTGCATGTGGCCCGCCAATGTCTGGACCTTCAGACCAATTCAATCCTAACCAACGCAATGAATCTAAAATCATTTTTTCAGATTCAGGAGTCGAACGAAGTTGGTCGGTATCTTCAATCCGCAGAATAAATTCACCACCATGTTGCTTGGCATAGCATAAGTTAAATAACGCAATATACGCTGTGCCCACATGCGGGAAGCCAGTTGGAGAGGGTGCAATACGAGTACGAACAGTCATAGCCAATTATGATTCAGAATGTAAATTGAGGTCTATTATAACGAAAAATCCCGACCACTTAATGCTTAATTCAACATTCAGTGATCAGGCTTTTATGTGCAAATGTCATAACTTGAGAGAGGTTATGACGCTGTTGCTTATTTTTAATTTAGAGGAACAATGATTGCACAAAACGGCTAAAGCGCTGGTTTTGTGTAGCAAAGAAATTTTGTGTCGGTGCAACTTTGATTGAGGTCATGATTTTTAAATCAGTATCCGTCATTGTGGTTCGGTCACTGCCTTTTTGTTGGCTGAGCGCTTTTTCGATCAACGATGTTTTCTCAGTTGGCATCGTCGCTTTATCATTGCTTTGAATGGCTGCACTATGTCCCAGTTGGCTAAAACAAGCCAAGCCGATACTCAACGTAACGGTATGTAAAAATGTTGATTTCATGTCCTTTTCCCCCTCTCAACATGGTATTGGAACAGATTTTTATTAAAGTCATTGGTAATCTATTTTCAATTTAACCGATTTTACAAATAAAAAAGTAGAAATGTGTCACACAATTTACAAAATTATAAACAAATTTGGGCTAAATTGACATTTAAACATCAAATATAAATCATTTGGCTTTTTGTACCAAATAACTGTGGAGATAGCATGGAGATTTTGAGCTTGATCTGTGGAGGATGGATATGGGCTTATCCCTAAAAGTGCACAAAATAGTCCTTTTAGATATATCTTTTTATCAGTATAGCCGTAAAACCTCTCCCTTTGGACATAGGTATCTACACAATTATTCCTAATCGAGTTATCGTAGGCAGCATGCATTAAACTTTACGATAACTCGATTAGATGCTCGATTGGTTAAACGATACGAGCAACTTGTGAACCTCATGATGAACCCTATTGCTTCTTTAGCTCCTGCTATAAAAGATCTCGCAACCACCCAGAAATCGAGCTTTGCTACTACTCAGGCGGTTTGGCGTTTTTTAAATAATGAAAATGTTTCATTTCATCAGTTAAATCAACCTATTGAAAAACTTGTATTTGATCAAGTAGCCCAGCTTAAGCATAAATATATTTTGGTTGCACACATTGGTCACAACTACAATATGTAAAGCATGACAATAAAATAAACCGCATAAAACGTACTCATGCCAATGATTTATCTTATGAATTACAAAGCAGCCTCCTTGTTGATGCAGAGCAAGGCTTGCCGATTGCTCCAATCGCTCAAACACTATCGGATTCGACTGGGCGTTATTCTACCTTTGATGATCAATTTGCCGATCCAGAAACACATCTAAATGCACTAATGCAGCAAAACGATCATATAGAGGCGATGCCTATTGAGCAGAAAATGGTGCATATCATTGATCGTGAAGGAGATTCAGTAGCTCATTATCGTGAGTTTGAACAGAAAGGCTATCAGTGGTTAATTCGTGGTAAAGAAAGTAATACTGTTGAATATCTAGGACAAACACTTAAACTTAAAGATGTTACTGATCAAGTGGCAACCCACGAAATCAAATGTATTGAATATAAAGGTCAAAAAGTCATACTCCATGTTGGTGAGGCTGACATTCGAATCACACGAAGTGCCAAACCTAAACAACGTAATACAGAAGGAAAGCGAGTTGCTCCTCAGGTTGGTGAACCCGTTGATGTCCGTTTAGTTGTTGCGCAGGTCAAAGATGCTACAGGCAAGGTTTTAAGTCGTTGGAGCTTACTGAGTAATGTTGCAAAAGAGATCAGTTGTACAGAGCTATCTAATTGGTATTATTGGCGTTGGTCAATTGAAAGCTACTTCAAGCTTCTAAAACAAGCGGGTCATGATGTTGAATCGTGGCTCCAAACGACCCCTCAAGCAATTTTAAGAAAACTACTTGTTGCGAGTATGGCCTGCGTACTGACATGGCGAATACAACGCTGTAATGATGAACAAACTAATCGAGTAAGAGCCGTACTAACACGACTATCTGGGCGACAGCAAAAGCGAGGGAAAAGAGAAAGTGCACCATCAATACTTGCTGGACTTTCAATCTTATTAAACACCTTGAAGCTACTGGAAAGTTATTCGGTGGATGAGTTAAAGGAAATGGCTAAAATTGCGTTGGGGTATCCACACGAAGATGTGTAGATACCTATACCTTCAGGGCGGGGATGTAAGGCTGCAATCCGCTAGTCCCCTTGTGGGGATTAGCTAGGATTGCTAATGCGGAGTTTGCTGTTGCTGAATATATTGTTTGATAATCCCAATAGGTGTACCACCACATGATGCAGCGAAATAGCTAGGCGACCACAAAGCATTACCCCATAACTTGCTTCTAATTTCAGGGTGCTTGGTTCGTAAAATACGACTGGAAGCACCTTTTAAACTATTTACCAAGCTAGAAATAGCGACCTTTGGCGGATAATGCACAAGTAGATGGACATGATCATCTTCACCATCAAATTCTGCCAACTCGGCTTCAAAGGTAAGCGTGCGCTGAACCCCATAGCTATTTTTTAACTTGGGTTGGATTTCCAGCGGTGTGGCAGTAATTCTTCTATTTGGGTCACTTTATGGGTCGGTAACCTTTTCAGCACATCACTGAGATAGGCATACGGATCCAGCCCATTCAGTTTTGCTGACTGGATCAGGGTCATGATATTGGCCGCTCGTTGACCACTACGCAGCGAGCCGGCAAATAACCAGTTCTTACGTCCCAACGCCCAAGGTCGCATTTGATTGTCGGGTAGTCAGACGCAGTTACCTACGTCCAACCCCCTAAGAACCGTGCATGCGAGTTTCCCAGCACACGGCTCAAGCCTCTGCTAAGGCGCCATTCGGCACCCGGTTATACATCGTTGACATTGGCAAACTGAACACTCCTCGGACAATACAGATGGTAAATCTCAAGATTAGCAACTGCATCCGTTCCACCATGACTTAGCTTCACAATATGACGGCTGTGCCATGGTGTATCTTTGGTGACTGGTTTAAGACAGGCGCAGCAGCGACCACCTTGTTTTAGCCACACCCGATACAGCTTGGCTCGCCCCTTTGCGGAGACCAGCATTCTTTTACCCCATCGGGATTCGAAGTACTCATCCCATGCGGGGTCATGAGGGTTAGCAGCAGCCTTGATCTTGATATGTCGCACAATTGGCGTGTCCGAGGCAGACACTAATGTGTATTGTCGCTTCCGACCATCGGCGGACTGTTCATCACATGAGAACACCCATCGACGCGCTCCTTGTACTTTGAAATACCGATCTTTGACCCATCGGAGTGTTTTGCGAGGGTGGCGACGTACAGCCCATCGCCAGAGCATTTCCCACACCGCGTTGTCTACCTGGTTGAAAACCTTCTTGGCAACGACATGACCATGATAGTTGGCCCAACCCCTTAGAATCGGGTTGAGCAAACCGATCAAAGTGGCCTGTCGTGTCGCTTTGTTTGCATTGATTAATGCTCGCAGCTTGTCAAGATGAGCACTGATGTTTGCCTTTGACGGCTTGATCAGTAGCTTGCCGTTGTACTTACGTACGTTCCAGCCAAGAAAATCGAACCCGTTCCCTATGTGCGTGATTTTGGTCATTTCCTGAGAGAGCACGAGACCGCGCTGCGCCAGAAATTCAACCACGGCAGGACGAACTTCATTTTCGAGCCACTCTTTAGAATACCCCGTGATGATGAAATCATCCGCATACCGTACCAGTTGCAGCTTTTTGCCTGTCCATTTGGCGTTAGAGAACCTCTTCGCCAGCATCGTTTCCAGTCCGTCCAAGGTCATGTTGGCCAGCACCGGGGAGATAATACCTCCTTGCGGTGTTCCGGAAAGACTGGGAAACAGCTTGCTTTGGTAGACGTAACCGGCTTTGAGCCATTTCCGTAGAATCACCTTGTCCATTGGGAGGTTGGCGATCATCCAGTCATGGCTGATATTGTCGAAACAGCCTTGAATGTCACCCTCTAGCACCCACTCCGCACTTACTTTTCTTGACAGCACACCAAAGCACTGTGCTGCAGCATCCGCGGTTGAGCGTTGCGGTCTGAACCCATAAGAGTTCCGATCAGCGATGGTCTCCGCGATGGGTTCCAAAGCCAGCAGATGGAGCGCCTGCATGGCCCGGCATTTCATCGTGGGTATCCCGAGAGGTCTCATCTTGCCATTTTTCTTCGGAATAAGGACTCTCCGAAGCGGAAGGGGCGTGTAACCTCGCCTCTTCAACGACATCATCGCACCGGTCTTGGCCTTGGGTGTATTCCAAGTCACCTTGTCGACCCCAGCCGTGTTTTTGCCTTTGTTTTCAGACACTCGTTTGACGGCCAATGCTTTGCCACTAAACGAGTGAGTCAGCAGCCATTGCAAAGCTTTCGCCTTGTTATGCCTGCCGTCTTGTACCGCCTTCACAATACGCGCTTGCAGCCCTCTGACATGACGCTGTACAGCAATCCAATCGATGCTGTCCCACGATGTGCTGGAAGGTGCACACGCTGATACTGCTGCATTCATTTGCTCTCCCTCCATTAAAAGGGTTCTACACACTCTCTTGTGATGAGAGACCATAAGGACGTCAGCCCGCTTTCGCGTGGGGTAATGTTTCAACCTCTATCCAACCCATTACAGACTGGCATTCGCTTTTTCCTCGTTCCTTCGCCCGCATCACCATGGGCAGTTTTTGCAAACTGCTTTCCCAATGGGAGTAATACGGGATTTCCACGTTCCGCTTACTGAAGTACATCGGCTTAGGTGCCTGCTATCGACCGGGAGGCGTATGGGTCACGAATGCGTAATCGAAAGACGCAATTCCCACCTCCATTACCGTTTTGGTTCGAGCGTATCAGCCATTTCCGCTCGTTCAACTTAACGATCGTTACGCAGATTCACATGTGTTCACCATACCGATTATCTAGCCCTTGTCCGGCTATGGCTGCCAGAAGGGTACGCCTCTCACGATTGATACCCCGCACCTTGCGGTGCCTCGTTACATTGTCGAAGGCGCTCTTTATTCAGCCTTCTAGATTCACCCGGTGACACGGGTGGTTCCCGCAGGGGGAACAACTTCATTAAGCGACTTCGTGTCGCACTTCCACCCAGTTATTGCAAATCGGTAGATTGCCATCATCCAGATAGCGGCTTAAAGCTGGCCAACGCTTTAGAGTGTAATTGATCGCCTTGGCGGTTGGAGAACTCGATGGCACAGTCAGTTGATGTTGGTTGAGCCATTCATACAGTTGTTGCATCACCGGTTGACTATGCTGTTGTCGGTATTCGCGGCGGTGTTCTGCTGTACCATCCGTCTTTTTCCTGAGTTATGCTTCTATGGCATACAGTTTCTGAATCAGCACTAATACCTGTTCAGCGACCTGACTTTTTTTGGTCACATGCAGTTCATGCAATTTACGACGTGCATGCACCATACAGCCCACCTCAATGACCTGGCCTGATTTAAAGCGTGCTTTATAACCACTGTAATCATCACAGACCAGATGCCCCTGCCAGCCTTTCTGGAACTCTTCAGCATGCTGACCTGAACGGCTATCTTGAAAGTCATAGATCACCGCCTGAACTGGATTGTACTGTGTGGTGGCATAGGCCCAGACATAACCTTTCTTCGGTTTTTTCTCATCATCCCCCATCTGCATGATGATGACTGGTGTTTCATCTGCATGAATCACCCGCTGTTGAAGCACAAGCTGTTTTAAGGCATTGGTCAGAGGTTCAAGTTCTACCCCACAGCGTCCAATCCAGTCAGATAATGTGTATCGGGAGAGATAAATACCTGCGCGTAGAAAGATTTGACGTTGACGATATAGCGGTAAATGATCAGCGTATTTGGAAACCAGCACATGGCTGAGCAATTCAGGTGTAGCGATTCCTTTATCAATAACATACGCAGGCATCGCTTGTTGAGTCAGGATGTCACACTGATCACAGACCCATTTACCACGGATATGTTGTTCCTTATAGAACTGTGCCGGCCTGAAATTTAGTTTTTCACTGATATCTTCGCCGATACGACGCAATGTGCAGCCACAGCTGCATTGCGTTGAGGCAGGTTCGTGCTCAATACGGAGGGTTGGCAGGTGATCTGGCAGTGGTCGACGTTTAGGTTTGTTGACTGTGGCTTTCTGTGTCGCTGCATCGGTTTTATCTGCATTCAGCCGCTCCAGTTCCAGATCAACTGCTGCGATATCTTCTTCGACCGCTTCATCCCACAGATGGATTTGTTTGGCCGTTAAGTGTTCATTCTTCTGGGCGAACTTATGCCGTTTAAACTGCGCAAGTTCATGCTCGTATTTTTGATTGAGAATAGAAAGATGTTGAACTTTAGAATCTAATTGCTGATTGGTGACTTCAAGATGTTGAACTCTGGCATCTAATTGCTGATTTGATTGTTCCAGTTGTTGTTTAGATTGTGCCAGAGACTGATGCTGCATCGCCAACTGTCTGGTAAATTCCAGCAGTTGTTCATGGGTCAGTTGGCTTAAATCAGGCAGCGTATTCATGACCGCAGTATGCCTGAGGTCATGATGCAGAGGAAATAGAACGTTTGGAGGATGGCAGAATGGACGAGCCTGGTTTAGAGCATAGTCACCACCTGCTGTCGTCCAATGCGCTGCCAAGGCAAACCCTGGATCAATGCCTGTAACTGTTCCGGACTGAGGGCTACGGTTTCACCCTGATGAAGCTGAACCCAGTGGAATTTTCCCTGTTCCAGCCGCCGGGCACACAGCCAGATACCCAATCCATCATGTACCAGCAGTTTCATGCGATGGCCACGTTTATTACAGAACAGGTAAGCGCAATGCGGTTTGATGTAGCCAAAGGCTCTCAGCACCTGAGCCATGACAGTATCCATACCTGCACGCATATCCATCGGCTGGGTAGCAAGCCAGATTTCATCAATACGGATCATTGAGTCAAACCCTGGATCAGCACCAGTAATTCAGTTACTGACTCCACCGGCCAGTCGATCTCGATCATCTGACCCCTTACGGAACCTGGTTCCTCATGTAGTGGAATCCTAATATGAGCGACAACTTTCTTCTCTGGTACAGGTGGCGGAGGTGCTTCTTGTCTGACTGGAGTCGGGTGAAGAATGACGGGAAGGAAGTCGGTCTGTGGAATAGATGGGGTGTTAATGATGGAACCATTGATCTGGACTGACGAATCCATTTATGCAACAGATTCGCATTGACCTGATGTTGCATTGCCACCTTGGCCACTGATGTGTCTGGCTGCTGACATTGCTGAATAAGTTGATGTTTAAATTCAGCCGTGAAGGTTCGACGGGGCTTTTTTAGCGTTGGTGTGCTGTCTATAACTGTCTTTAAATCCATAAATAGGTGTCCACTTAAATTTTAGTGGACACTATCGCGGTATTAATGAGTTAGAAAAAGTGGGGTTCAGCGGACGCTTACCTTCAAAGTCTAAACAAACACGCTCAAACACTTCACGCATTGTTTCAAGCATTGCTTTGGTAAAAACATCTCTACGATATTTAGCGACAAAGACTAAATGAACGTGCATATTAAAAACACAATGACGACCTGTTCTAATCTCTTGACTATTGCTCATAGACCAAATATATTTTAGTAATGAAAACACTTAAATTACGAATAAAAGACAAACATTGCAAGATGCTAGACCAACTAGCAGTAGAGGTGAACTTTGTTTGGAATTATGTCAATGATTTGTGTTTCAAGCACCTACAACGTAAACAACAATTCTTTTCAGCATACGATATTGCTCAATACACGAAAGGCACATCAAAAGAATGTAACTTACATAGCCAAACCATACAGGCAATTGCAGAAGAATTAGTTACACGAAGAAAGCAGTTTAAAAAAGCCAAGCTAAAATGGCGTGTCAGTAACAACAAATCTGCAAGACGCTCATTAGGCTGGATACCTTTTAAGAAAGTAGCCATTAAATACGCCGATGGCTATGTGCAATATGGCAAGCACCAATTCAAACTATGGGACAGCTACGGACTAAGCAAATACAACGTCAAAACAGGCTCATTTGTAGAAGACAGTCGTGGACGTTGGTATGTTTGCCTTGTGGTTGATGATATTCAACAAGTTAAAGCTATAGCTAAAGGCTCAATTGGCATAGACTTGGGTTTGAAAGATTTAGCCACTTGTTCAGATGGTGTGAAACTCGAAGCTCCTAAAATCTATCGCCAATATGAGGAAAAACTTGGCATTGCTCAAAGAGCAAAAAATAAGAAACGTGTCAAAGCGATTCACGCCAAGATTAAAAATATACGCCAAAATATGTTGCATCAATTCAGCCATAAACTGGTGAATGCACATGCAGCAATCTTTGTTGGCAATGTGAATGCTAAAGCATTAGCACAAACTAGATTAGCGAAGTCAGTGTTAGATGCCAGTTGGACAACACTAAGAACCATGCTCAAGTATAAATGCGAGAACGCAGGAGTATGGTATGGAGAAGTCAACGAAGCCTATACGACCCAAACATGTTCGTGCTGTGGCTCACGCTCTAGCAGTCCGAAAGGTAGAGCAGGTCTTGGAATAAGAGAATGGCAGTGTATGGAGTGCGGTACGCTCCATGATCGGGATATAAATTCCGCACTGAATATTCTTGCGCTCGGACATGAGCGTCTCGGAGGAGGAATCCCCGTTCTTTAGGTCTGGGAGGATGTCAACAAGAATATAACCAAGCCTTTGGACAGTATTGGAAAAGCAAAGCTGGGCAGGAGGTCAACTTTAAACAGTCTCATGGTGGATCGGGCAAGCAAGCACGTGCCGTTGCAACGGGTCTCCAAGCAGATGTGGTGGCCTTGGCCAATGAAATTGTGAATACTGGACAAATTGATAAAAACTGGCAAAAAGAATTTCTAAATAATTCTGCACCTTATACTTCAACCATTGTTTTTTTAGTGCGTAAAGGTAATCCAAACAAATTAAAGACTGGAATGATTTAACCAAGCCGGGGGTGAGATCATTACCTCAAATCCAAAAACAAGCGGTGCGCCGCGTTGGATCTATTTATCTGCTTGGGGGTATGCATTAAAACAACCGGGAGGTAATGATGCTAAAGCCAAAGAATTGGTGAAAAAACTTTATCAAAATGTCAAAGTGCTTGATTCAGGTGCACGAGGTTCATTGACCACGTTTGCCTGAACGAGGCATAGGTGATGTGTTGTTGTCTTGAGAAAATGAAGCTTTACTGGCAACCCAAGGCCTAGGTAAAGACAAATACGATATTGTTTATCCGTCTATTTCGATTTTAGCGGAACCGTCAGTTGCGATTGTAGACAAAACGGTGGACAAAAATGGCAATCGAAATTTGGCCAAGGGCTATTTAAACTATCTGTATTCGCCAAAAGGGCAGGAGTTGGCGGCGAAGCATTTCTTCCGTCCACGAAATAAACAAGTGGCGAACAAATACCTTGCGCAATTTCCAAAGCAAAAAACCTTTAATATTAATGATGTCTTTGGAGGGTGGGCCAAAGCGCAGAAAACTCACTTTGTAAATGGTGCGATCTTTGATCAAATTTATACTGAAAAATAAACGTGCTGTGGTTTGACGCGATCACGTTCCGACATAAAAGTGGATATAGGCATATCCACTTTTATTATATTTTAAGCATAAAAATGTATATAATAAGAATAAGTAAAGTGTTTGCTATTATTTTAAATAAAAACAATTCACTAAGTCTTAGTGATGTAAAAATAACGGGTATTTAAAAAACAAAAGCGAATTGCGATTTATGATTTTGTTTCATATATTTAGCATAATTCTTGATATTTAATTTAATACGCCATGAAAACGCATTTGAAATCTCTTTGGGCTGCTGCCGTAGTGGCAACAGGTCTGACATTCAGTATGACATCAGCTCAAGCGGCTGACCGTACTATGCTCAATGTATCCTATGATGCAACACGTGAATTTTACGATGAGTTCAATAAATCCTTTGGTGCCTATTGGCAAAGCCGTACAGGACAAACGGTTGACTTTAAACAGTCACACGGGGGGTCAGGTAAACAAGCCCGTTCGGTCGTGGATGGTCTAAAAGGGGATGTGGTGACCTTGGCCTTAGCCAATGATATTGAAGAAATTGTTAAATCAGGTCAAATTCAGCCGGGTTGGCAAAAAGAGTTCCCAAATAACTCTGCGCCTTATACATCGACCATTGTGTTCATGGTACGCAAAGGCAACCCGAAAAAAATTAAGGACTGGTCTGATTTAACCAAACCGGGTGTACAAATTATTACGCCTAATCCTAAAACAGGCGGTCTACCACGTTGGGTGTATCTGTCTGCTTGGGGTTATGCACTGAAACAACCTGGTGGCAATGAGGTCAAAGCCAAAGAGTTCGTGGGTAAAATGTACCATAACGTGAAAGTGATGGACTCTGCGGCACGGGCGTCTATGACCACCTTTGCAGAACGTCGCATTGGTGATGTGTTATTGACTTGGGAAAATGAAGCCTTAGTGACACAAAAAACTTTAGGTAAAAATCAGTTCGATATTGTTTATCCATCGATCTCGATTTTAACCGAGCCTTCGGTGGCAATCGTGGATAAGACCGTGGCGAAAAATGGCAACAAGTGGTTAGCACAGGGTTATATCAACTATTTATATTCACCACTGGGTCAGGAAATGGCGGCGAAACACTTCTATCGTCCGCGTAATGCTGCGGTTTTAGAAAAATATAAAGCGCAATTTCCACCGTTAAAAACCTTCACCATTGATGAAGTGTTTGGTGGTTGGGCCAATGCTCAAAAGACCCACTTTATGAATGGGGCGACCTTCGACCAAATCTATAATAGCCGTAAATAATCCAGTTCATTATTTCAGCTACTGCTTAAAAAGCCTCCCTTGGGAGGCTTTTTTGATAATGAATGCCGTTTAAAAACGGTTTTGTCTATGAAAAGTAATATTTCCCTACAAAAAGTCGTTTGGAGCTTTGTTAAAACAAGGTAATAATGTGCAGTTACATTTTTCCTTCCGATCATATTGAGTCTTTATGTCGCATATTTCTGTATTACTTCACGAAACTGTTGATGCTTTGGTAGCAGATCGCAATACAGGGATTTTCATTGACGGGACGTTTGGTCGTGGCGGACATACACGCTTGCTGTTGTCTAAGCTGGATGAAAATGCACGTGTCTATGGTTTTGATAAAGACCCGCAAGCACTGGAAACAGCCGCGATTTTAGAACAAGAAGATCCACGGTTTAAAATTATCCATGCCAGCTTTGCTGACCTTAAGCATGAGTTAGAAGTACGCGGCATTGGCTTGGTCGATGGTGTTATGGCCGATTTGGGCGTGTCTTCACCGCAGCTTGATCAGGCGGAGCGTGGCTTTAGTTTTATGAAAGATGGACCACTGGATATGCGTATGGACAATTCAAAAGGTCCAACTGCAGCGCAGTGGTTGGTCAATATTGAGGAAGAGGCGTTAGCCAATATTATTTTCCAATATGGTGAAGAGCGTTATAGCCGTCGTATTGCCAAAGCTATTAAAGCAGCTGGGTTGATTGAAACCACCGCGCAGTTGGCTGAAATTGTGAAAGTGGCGCACCCGAAATGGGAAAAAAATAAACATGCCGCAACACGAACTTTCCAAGCAATTCGTATTGCCATTAATAAAGAATTAGAAGATATTGAAGTTTTCCTACCGCAAGCGGTAGACGTATTAAAACCGAATGGTCGCTTGGCTGTGATTAGCTTCCATTCCTTAGAAGATCGATTAATTAAACAATTTATTCAAAAAGAGTCGACACTTGAGGAAGACATGGGTTGGGGTATGCCACAACAACGACCCGATACACGTCGTTTAAAGAAAGTATCACGTGTGAAAGCAAGTGATACCGAGGTTAAAGCCAATCCACGTTCACGTAGTGCATGGCTTAGAGTTGCAGAGCGCTTAGCACTTAAAGGCGAATAATGAAAACTGAAGTCGTTGAAAAAATTCCAACAAAGTTAAAGTTTAAGAAGCTGATTGCCTATGCCATTTTATTGGTGCTGGTATTTATTAGTGCCATGATGGTGGTGTTTCAAGTGTTTGAATACCGTCATGACTATCGTGAAATGAGCTCTTTTATGCGCGAGCGTGATGACTTAAATGCAGAGTGGGGCCGTTTGCTGATTGAACAGCAAACTTTTGGCGCAACTGCACAAATTGGAACGCGCGCGGTGACGCAACTGCGCATGTATTCACCACCTGCGGCGCAAACCGTAGTGATTTCTTTACCCACGACTTCAGAAGACAAAAAATAAGGCCGCTGTAACATGGTAGAAAAGCGTAAACCCACTCGTAAAAAACAGCAAGCGGTGACTGAAAAATCGGCTCTACAGGTTGAAATGTGGCGCTTTTATCTCATGTGGGCGGTGGTTTTAGCTTGCTTTATTGCTTTGGTTGGACGTGCTTTTTACGTACAGGTCATCAATACTGAGTTTTTGCAAAACAAAGCCAATGCCAATATTTTAAGAACTGAAAAAATTAAAGCCATGCGCGGTGTGATTTATGACCGTCATGGTGTGCCTTTGGCGATCAGTACGCCGATCATGAAAGTGGTGATTGATCCACGTGATTATTTTGATAATAAAAAACTGTTTGATGAGATTACTGCTGAATTAGCCAAAGATCCGCACAATCGTAAATTGAAGCGTCAATTACCAGACAAAAACCTAAATCTGGATGAACTGGCTGATGCTGTGGGCATGGATCGTGCAGAACTGAAGCGGAAGCTGAATGAACGTCCGCGTTCTCGCTACTTGGTCTTGAAAAAAGAAGTGCCACCTCAGCAAGCTGAACTGATTGCGAAACGTGAGTTCCAAGGGGTGTATACCGAAAAGAACTACAAGCGTTACTATCCGCAACCACAACCGAATGCGCAAATTATTGGTTTGACCAACAGTGAAGGTTCGGGTATTGAAGGTTTAGAAATGCAGCTGAATCAACGCCTGTCGGGTATTGATGGTGAGCAGCAAATTGTTCGAGATAAAAAGGGCAATCGTTTTAAAGATGCAGAGGTAATTAAAGAAGTTGAGCCAGGCGAAAATATTACGCTCAGTATTGACTCGCGCCTTCAATACATTATGTACCGTGAACTGACCGCTGCTGGTGTAGCCAATAATGCACGTTCTGCAACAGCAATTGCGGTCGATGTGAAAACAGGTGAAATTTTAGCGATGGCGTCTTGGCCGTCGTATAACCCGAACGATAAAAATAGTTTGTCCAATAAAGACGCCATGCGTAACCGTGGTGCGGTTGACTCTTTCGAGCCGGGTTCAACCATGAAGCCTTTGACCATTTCAATGGCTTTGGAAAGCGGAAAATACATGCCGAATACTGTGGTTAATACCACTCCGGGTTCGATGCGAGTCGGTAACCACACCATTCGAGATACACATAACTACGGTCCACTAACTTTGGGTGGGATTATCCAAAAATCCTCTAACGTGGGTGTGGCTAAAATTGCCTTGTCTCTCCCTTATGCAACTTTACCGACTTTTTATAAACGTCTTGGTTTTGGTCAGCGTTCTGCGGTTAAATTCCCGGGTGAAAGTGGTGGTTTAATTCTTCCGCCAAGTAAATGGAATGTATCGGAAGTGGCGACCATGGCATATGGCTATGGCTTAAATGCGACTGTGCTGCAACTGGTGGATGCTTATGCCATGTTGGCCAACAAAGGTGTGAAAATGCCTTTGAGTTTGTATAAGTTGGATGCACCGCCCCGTGGTGAACAAATGATTGATCCAAAAATTGCGGATCAAGTTTTGTTGATGATGGAAACAGCAACCTTACCAGGTGGTACCGCGACTCGTGCGACTATTCCGGGTTACCGTGTGGGGGGTAAAACAGGAACCGCACATAAGTTGCGTGCTGACCGTAAAGGCTACTCAACCAATGAATATCGTGCACTTTTTGCTGGTGTAGCACCCGTTAGCGACCCGCGTTTAGCGATGGTGGTGGTGGTCGAAAACCCGCAAGGGACCTACTATGGTGGTACGGTGTCCGCGCCTGTATTTGCCCGTGTTATGCAAGAATCCTTACGTTTAATGAACGTGCCTTTAGATAAACCTTTAGATGCTCCTGTAATCAAGAGATAGGTGATGAATGTCCATTACATTTCAACAACTCTACACCGCTAACTTCAGCGCTGAATGGATGGCAGAGCCATTTCAAGGTTTTGTTCTTGATAGTCGTAAAGTACAGGCAGGGCAAATTTTTATTGCGCTGACATCACTTTCACAACCTGAAAAAACAGTGCAGTTTGCACAAATAGCCTTGGATAAAGGGGCTCTAGCAGTGGTGAGTGAAACTAAGCTTGGGCTTGAAAACAGTATTATGGTGCCGAATGTACGCCACTTGATGGGAGGTTGGCAAAAGCAATTTTTGTTGGCCACTAGCCAAGTACAGCCTGCTCGTATTTTAGCAGTGACAGGAACCAATGGTAAAACCACCATTTCTCGTTTAGTCGCAGAACTGTTGATGCTACAAGGCAAATCATGTGCGGTAATGGGAACCACAGGTAATGGCATTTTACCCAATTTAGAAGCATCGTCGCATACCACTTTAGATGCGCTGCATTTACAAAATGCACTACATGGCTATGCCAAGCAAGGGGCTGAATTTGCATCGATTGAAGCCTCTTCACATGGTTTGGAACAAGGCCGTTTAGCGGGCAGTGAAATTGAAATTGCTGCATATAGCAACTTAAGTCGCGACCATTTGGACTACCATGGCACGCTTGAGGCTTATGCCGAAGCTAAATCTCACTTGTTTCAATTTCCATCATTGAAAGTTGCAGTGATTAATCTGGATGATGCGCATGCTGGAGTCATGATTCAAGCGGCAAAAAATAATCCAGCTCAACCGAAAATTTTAACCTATTCAACCACGCAGCCTGCAGACTATCAGGTGAAGAATATTCAATATAGCCTGACGGGTGCAAACTTTAGCTTGTGTACGGCACAGGCCGAATATCAGGTACAGAACCCATTATTGGGTCATTTTAATATTGAAAATTTGGTCGCAAGTTTAATTATGGTTGAACAAGCGGGTTTTGATTTAGCCGATGTGGTTGCTACGACAGCACAGCTCAAGGGTGCACCAGGTCGTATGCAGGTGATTCGTGATGATGCGCGTTTGTTTGTGGTTGATTATGCGCATACGCCTGATGCTCTGGTGCAAGTCTTAAGCACGTTAAAGCGTCATGTGAAACAGCAACTCTGGGCAGTATTTGGCTGTGGCGGAGACCGCGACCGTGGCAAACGCCCACTCATGACCCAAGCAGCATTAAACGGAGCAGATGTGGTGTTGTTGACTTCAGATAACCCACGGACCGAAAATCCTGAGCAAATTTTTGCTGATATGAAAGCGGGGATTAATTTCTCAAACCGTGTGGTTCATGAAATCCATGATCGTCGTGAAGCGATTAAATTTGCCGTTCAACAGGCCCAAGCGGGTGATATTGTCGTGATTGCAGGCAAAGGTCATGAAAACTATCAAGAAATAGAGGATGTTCGGCATTGGTTTGACGATGTCGTCGAAGTGCAATCCGCGATTGATGCACAGCACCACACTATTGATTCTGCTTATCCTGCACACTAAGGAAATCATATGCATACCTCAACAACCAGCACAGTGCCTTTAGTGTCATGGACCGCCGCACAGTTGCTCGAAGCTACCCAAGGTTATTGGCTAAATGATCAAGCGCCGAACAGCGATATCAAACGTATTTTGACGGATTCACGTGATGCAGAAGCAGGAGATGCTTTCTTGGCACTCAAAGGCGAACGTTTTGATGCACATGCTTTTATTACGCAAGTTGCTGAACAAGGTTGCCAAGTGGCCATTGTGAGTCAGCCTATAGATGCAGAGATTTGTCAGTTGGTGGTGCCTGATACACGTTTGGCATTGGGACAGCTGGGGGCTTATCGTCGTGCACAAAATCCACAGTTAAAAGTGATTGCGCTGACGGGTAGTAGTGGTAAAACCACCACCAAAGAAATGTTAGGCAGTATTTTGTCACGTATAGCACCAACGTTGGTGACCCGTGGCAATCTGAATAACGACTTGGGTGTGCCAGTCATGTTATTGGAATTACGTCCTGAGCATCAATATGCAGTGATGGAATTGGGTGCAAGCCATCAAGGTGAAATTGACTATACCTCGAATTTGGTCCAACCCTTGGTTGCAGGCATTATCAATATTGGTACAGCACACTTGGGTGAGTTTGGTGGGCGCGATGGCATCTGCCGTGCCAAGTCTGAGATTTACGCGCATATTGCCCCAAATGGCACATCTATTGTTCCTGCAGCTGATGATTTTGCCGATAGCATTCGCCAAGCAGTACAAACTGAACAGGTGCTCAGCTTTGGTGCGGGTGGTGAAATTTTTGCGACTGAGATTGAGTTACAGGCACAATCGGCAACGTTTAAGCTAAATACCCCGCAAGGCGTGCGTCAGGTGAATTTACCGTTTGCTGGGGAGCATAATGTTCAAAATGCAACTGCTGCGGCAGCTTTTGCTTTAGCGATTGGTATTAGCTTGGATGATATCGTGCTTGGCCTTGAGCAAGCGGTCGGTGCAAAAGGGCGTTTGAACTTTATTCAACAAGGCCGTCATTTGTTGATTGATGATACCTACAATGCTAACCCAACTTCGATGCGTGCCGCTGCTGAAGTGCTTGCACAGCAAGAGGGGGTTCGAGTGATGGTGATGGGCGATATCGGTGAGCTAGGTAGCTCTGCTGCGCAGCAGCACTATATGCTGGGGCGTGATTTGGTCTCAGTGAAAGGGCTGAACTTCGTAGTGGCTGTCGGTGAATTTGCACCTGCGGCACAAGAAGGCGCACGCAGCACTCAATATGGCAAAAAAATGCAGGCTTTTTTAACTCAAGAGCAGGCTTTGCCGTTCTTACTCAGTTTAATTGAAACACATCAACCCCAGTCTATGAGTTTCCTGTTTAAAGGTTCTCGTTATACCCATATGGAAACGTTGATGGCTGATTTGATGGAGAAACTCTAAATGTTGTTATGGTTATTTGAACAACTGGCGGGCTACCATAGTTCGTTTCAGGTGGTTCGTTATTTAACATTGCGTTCCTTGCTCAGTGTTTTAACCGCACTGACCATTGGTCTAGTGCTCGGTCCTGTGATGATTCGCAAGTTGCAAGCACTCAAATATGGTCAAGCCGTGAGTTCATATGCTCCTGAAAATCATGCCAAAAAAATGGGCACACCAACCATGGGTGGTGTGTTGATCTTACTCTCAATTGGTATCTCTACACTGTTGTGGGCAGATTTATCCAACCCATATGTATGGATTGTCTTGGCAGTGATGGTGATTTTTGGTGCAGTGGGTTGGGCCGATGACTGGATCAAGATTCGCTATAAAGACAATGCAGGCTTACCTGCCCGTAAAAAGTTCTTTTGGACCTCGCTTGCATCATTGGGTGCTGGTATTGCACTATATGTAATTGCGCAGCAACAGAGCAATCCTGTACATACCGCAAATATGCTGGATCTGCTAATTCCATTTTTTAAAGATTTAAGTATTCCTTTGTCGGTGATTCCGTTGGGTATTGGTTTTATCATTTTCACCTATTTGGTGATTAATGGTGCATCAAATGCCGTGAACCTGACCGATGGATTGGATGGTTTAGCGATTATGCCTGTGGTACTGGTTGCAGCGGGTTTAGGTGTATTTGCATATCTGGCTGGTGATGTCCGTTTTGCCAATTATTTACATATTCCTTATGTACGATTTGCCTCTGAATTGGTGGTGATTTGTGCAGCTATGATTGGCGCAGGTTTGGCCTTCCTTTGGTTTAATGCACACCCTGCTCAGGTTTTCATGGGTGATGTGGGTGCATTATCATTGGGCGCAATGCTCGGTACAATTGCGGTCATGGTTCGTCAGGAAATTGTCTTTGCCATTATGGCTGGTGTGTTTTTGGTCGAAGCGATTTCAGTCTTCTTGCAAATTGGTTCCCTCAGAATGCGCAATAAACGGGTATTCCTGATGGCGCCATTACACCACCATTATGAGAAAAAAGGCTGGCGTGAAACCCAAGTGGTGATTCGTTTTTGGATTATCACAATTATGCTGGTAGTTTTAGGGCTAATGACCTTAAAATTGCGCTAAGCAAAAGTATGAAAAGAGTCGGCATTTGCCGGCTTTTTTTATGCTTGAGGTAATGTCTTGGAGAAAATAATGAATCTGCTCATGTGTCCTGTGTGTCGTGAGGCTTTAACTTTAAACGAAAGAACATGGCGCTGTGCGAATTCACATAGTTATGATGTGGCGAAACAAGGCTACGTCAATCTGCATGTCGTTCAACATAAGCACAGCAAAAATCCGGGGGATACACCTGAGTCGGTACAAGCCCGCCGTGCCTTCTTAAGTGCAGGTCATTACGCGCCGCTACAGCAAGCGGTGGTCAATAAGGTACGTGAGTTACGTATTGAAAATTTACTCGATATCGGCTGTGGTGAAGGCTATTACACCGATGCGATGCAGGCTGAAGTGCTGCAATGTGTCGGTGTAGATATTGCAAAAAATGCGGTTCAAGTGGCTGCGAAAATCAATAAAAACATTACTTGGGTGGTGGGTACAGGGGCAACTTTACCGGTGCTAGATCAATCGATTGATCTGTGTAGTAGTTTGTTTAGCCCGATTCCAAAACAGGAGATTTTACGGGTACTCAAGCCGCAAGGATATTTGTTGGTGGTGACGCCTGCGCCTCAGCATTTATATGCAATGCGTGAGGCTTTGTTCGAAGAGGTGAAGCCGCATGAACCGAGCAAATTTGTAGAGCAGTTGAATGATGCGTTTGATTTGGTGAGTGATGATGTTGTTGATGCTGAACTTAAGCTTAATCAGCAGGACTTAAAAAACCTGATTGCCATGACCCCTTATGCCTATAAAGCAAAACAAGAGCGCCGTAAAGCCTTAGAGTCACAAGCAGCTCTTGACTTACATGCACAGTATCAAATTTTACTGTTTCAGAAAAAAGCATAAGTATAAAAAAGCCCGCAGATGCGTAATGCCAGTCAGTTAAGCAAAAAAAGTTAAAATGCTGTAAAAAGAGCGTATGTAAATACGCTCTTTTTTTATGAATTTATCTCAGAATCTAGATTTAACATTAAAACAAACCTTACCTTCACTTTCACAATTCAGTGAATTGATTGATTTAAACTGGATTGAAGATTGCTTAGACCAAACAGGTAAAGCATCAATTCGAAAAAGAAAACTGCCTGCTGAACATGTTGTTTGGCTGGTAATCGGACTTGCTCTATTTCGAAATCAACCGATTTGGTATGTGGTTCAACAATTGCAACTTGTTTTCGGTACGGCAGAATACTGTGTACCGAGTGCATCCGTACAAGCAAGACAACGCTTAGGCTTAGAACCCATAAGTGCTTTATTTTCGACATTAAGTCAGGCATGGTTTAAAGACTCACAACAACAATATAGCAACTTTCACGGTCTATGCGTTTGTGCTGTAGATG
>NZ_LSOD01000012.1:0-19002 GCF_001592855.1 Acinetobacter sp. BMW17 | reverse complement strand
TATTAGGCGATAAACTCCGTGCGAGAAACTTTCAAAGCCAAGTCAATGAGATTCATGCACGTGTGGCCGTATTAAATAAATTTACAGATTTAGGCCGACCTCACACCCAAGTTGCCACTTAAATTTAGATAACTTGGAAGAAGTTTAGCTTTTGAATGTTTGTGCAACAAAGCCCCATCTATCTAATAAATATACCAATAAGTTTAATAATTAAATTATCCACCCTTTTTTCTATAAAAAACTATTTTGATCAACTGTATTTTTTCTTTAAAGGAATAACAGTGTAAATTACATTAAGAATGTGTCTCTAACTAGCCTTGGAGTCATCTAATCATTTCATTTTTATTTTTTTAAGCACATAAAATCATAACAACTTTAATAGTTTTAAAAGATTAATATTAAATAAAATTTTTGTCATCTCAGCATAGACTATATATTTCGAGAAGATCTCAAAATTACATTTTTGTCATTTTTAAAAATAATTAATTAATAGTGCTAAAATTTTTAAGAGAGACAGAGAATAACCAAAAATTTCATCAGTTTAGTAGTCAAATTCCTAGACTCTGTTCAGTACTAAAACATAGCTTTTACTTCCAAATTATTTAAAGGAAAAAATTATGATGAAATTCAAAAACATTTTTTTGGGCTTATGTATCGCAGCCGCGTCATTGAATACATTTGCACAGCAATCCGATGAACACAAAGATCACCACCCTGAAAAAACAGCACCATCTGCAGTAACAATTAAGCAAACAGTTACCAGCACCACTGCTACAGATAAAATGGCTGCAATGGACCAGCACATGAAAGCAATGCAAGCCATGCATGCAAAGATGATGGCTGCAAAAAACCCTCAAGAACGTCAAAAACTTATGGCTGAGCACATGAAACTCATGCAAGGAGGTATGAGCATGATGAAACAGATGAGCGGCCAAAGCATGAATGCAAATATGGCTGACCGTCAGCAGATGATGGAAAAACGTATGGACATGATGCAATCCATGATGCAGATGATGATGGACTGTATGCCTCCCTCCACAACTACCCATGAATTAGAGAGGGAAGCACCATGAACCATCAACCTCAAGAACATAATTCAGTACCTAACTTTTGGTCTACACGTTATGCCATCGGCCTATTCGTGATTGGTGGTGTGGCAGCCTATTTTCTCTTAACCGAGCATTTGGCCCATGTCGTTGGTGTTTTACCCTTTTTACTCCTTTTAGCATGCCCACTCATGCATATTTTTATGCATGGTGGTCATGGACATCACCATCATCAACAGAAAAATCCAGACACATCAGATAATAAAAAATCACGCGAACCAGGAGACCCCTCATGAATCATGCGGAATCAGCCTATGGTCTGTGGTGGCTCGTCATCATAAATTCGGCAATTTTCATTATGTTTGCCTTCAGTTTTTTTAAACCCGCCACAGCGCGAGATTGGCGTACTTTTGGCGCTTTCTCTGCTTTCATCATTGCATTGTTTGTCGAGATGTATGGTTTCCCTTTAACAATTTATCTGTTGTCAGGCTGGCTACAAACTCGCTTTCCTGAACTTGACTTGCTGTCGCATAACTCAGGTCACTTATGGTCAACGCTACTAGGCGAAAAGGGTGATCCACATTTTGGCATTCTGCACATCGCGAGTTATATTTTTTTGGGCTATGGTTTCTATTTACTATCAAAAGCATGGCAGGTGTTGTACCACGCACAACGTCATCACCAATTGGCAGTAAGCGGACCCTATGCACGCATACGCCACCCGCAATACGTAGCTTTTGTAATGATCTTGCTGGGGTTTTTATTGCAATGGCCAACTTTACTGACACTGATTATGTTTCCAATCTTACTCTTAATGTACAGCCGCTTGGCAATTAAGGAAGAGGCTGAAATGAGTAAACAATTTGGCGCTGTCTATGACAGCTATGCCCAACAGACTCCGAGATTTATTCCGAAATTCGGCCATAAAACTACTTTGCCATAAGAGAATTATTCATGTTAGATCAAAAAAATCATAATCAGGATCATATGACACAGGCTACAACAGACGTATTGAAAGACCCAGTCTGTGGTATGACAGTTACTGAAGAATCGAAATACCATGAGGAATTCAAGGGGAAAACTTACTTTTTTTGCAGTGATAAATGTCAATCCAAGTTTCATACTAACCCTGTGCAATACATCACTAAATCTGGAACTATGAATGCCGATGCACACACACAGCATCATCAGGCTGTTCAACCCGTTAATGATGCAAGCACAACAGGCACGACCATCTATACTTGCCCAATGCATCCAGAAATTAGACAGGATCATCCTGGAAACTGTCCTAAATGCGGAATGACACTGGAACCACTCATTCCCGAGTTAGAGGAAGATGAGAATCCTGAGTTACGTGATTTCCGTCGACGCTTCTGGTGGACACTGCCACTCACCATAGTCGTGACTTTTTTGGCAATGTTTGGCCATCAACTGAACCTATTCGACATGGCAGTTCAGAGCTGGATTGAATTAGTGTTGTCACTCCCGATTGTACTGTGGGCAGGTTGGCCATTTTTTTCCCGTGGTTGGCAATCGGTTGTGAATCGCAGCCCAAACATGTGGACCCTGATCGGTCTAGGTACAGGGGCTGCTTTTATTTACAGTGTGGTTGCGACCATTGCACCACAAATCTTTCCAGACTCATTTATCTCCATGGGTCGTGTCGCTGTTTACTTTGAAGCTTCAGCGGTCATCATTTCATTGACCCTACTGGGACAAATATTGGAGTTAAAAGCACGTTCGCAAACTTCTGCTGCAATTAAGTCACTCCTTGGGCTCGCTCCTAAAACAGCTCGCCGAATCCTGCCTGATGGAACTGAAGAAGATGTTCCTCTAACGCATGTCCATGTAGGAGATTTACTCAGAATTCGCCCAGGTGAAAAAGTGCCTGTGGATGGTGTAATCACTGAAGGAAGTAGTTCAGTGGATGAATCGATGCTGACAGGTGAACCTTTACCTATCACTAAACGTATCGGCGATAAAGTCATTGGAGCTACCCTGAATACCAATGGTTCATTGATCATGCGTTCAGAGAAAATTGGTTCAAGTACCATGTTATCCCAGATCGTACAGATGGTGGCGCAAGCTCAACGATCGAGAGCACCAATGCAACGTATGGCTGATCAGGTAGCAGGTTGGTTCGTCATGGCTGTAGTGACCATTGCCTTGCTTACCTTCTTTGGATGGGGACTATTCGGCCCAGAAGAGTCGAGCTGGGTTTATGCATTAATCAATGCTGTGGCAGTACTCATTATTGCCTGTCCTTGTGCACTAGGCTTGGCAACTCCAATGTCTATCATGGTTGCAACGGGTCAAGGTGCTACTCATGGTGTGTTGTTCCGCGATGCAGCAGCCATTGAGAATCTGCGCAAGATTGACACACTAATCATCGATAAAACAGGTACGTTGACCGAAGGACGCCCTGTATTCGATCGTGTGGTTGCCGCATCAGGTTTCGATGAATCTGAAGTATTACGTTTAGCCGCCAGTCTTGATCAAGGCAGTGAACACCCGCTAGCCGAAGCGATTGTAAATGCAGCACACGAACGTGGCCTGCCTCTTGAAACACCAGATAATTTTGAATCAGGCTCAGGGATTGGTGTTCGAGGTCAAGTGGGCGATCGTCAGTTAGCTTTGGGCAACACAGCACTGATGGAGCAATTAGGTATCTCGGTACAATCTCTGATTCCGCAAGCCGAAGAGCTGCGTTCAGAAGGTGCAAGTGTGATGCATCTAGCCATCAATGGTGAATTGGCCGGCCTGCTTGCAGTATCCGATCCCATCAAAAAAAGTACCCCTGAAGCACTTGCCACCCTGAAGGAAGCTGGACTACGTATCGTGATGGCAACAGGAGATGGTCTCACCACTGCCCGTTCAGTCGCATCACGTCTGGGTATTGATGAGGTACATGGTGAAGTTAAACCCGCAGATAAACTCGAACTTGTCAGCAAATTGCAGAAGCAAGGTCGCATCGTGGCAATGGCTGGCGATGGAATCAATGATGCACCAGCACTAGCCAAGGCTGATGTCGGTATCGCTATGGGGACCGGAACTGATGTCGCAATGAATAGTGCTCAAGTTACCTTGGTCAAGGGAGATTTACGCGGTATCGCGGTTGCCCGTTCACTTTCGGAAGCTACTGTTGGCAACATGAAACAGAACCTCATGTTTGCTTTCCTTTACAATGCCTTGGGTATCCCAATCGCAGCTGGCGTACTCTATCCATTTACCGGTTGGTTATTGTCACCCATGATTGCGGCCTTGGCGATGAGTTTTAGTTCAGCTTCAGTCATCACGAATGCCCTTCGCCTGCGAAATAAAAAGTTATGATAGAGAGTTCTTTTCTTCCACCAGATGTACCAGGTCTTATTGCAGCACTTGCCATCGGCCTGCTCATTGGTTTAGAACGAGGATGGCACGATCGTGAATTGCCCGAGGGCAGCCGAGTAGCAGGCCTACCTACCTTCACATTGACAGGATTGCTCGGAGGAGTGCTCGGTCATTTACAACCAAACTTCGGGCCTTGGCCGCTGGTCGCGGCCGTATTAGGGCTTTCCTTATTATTAACAGTGTCCTACGCGCGTACCGCAAAACTTTCCGGTAATCTAAGCGCTACCACGACGATCGCGATGCTGTTGACATTAGTTTTAGGTGCATATGCATCCCATGGTAATGTTACTTTAGCATTAACAGCGGCTGTCATCGTGGCTGTATTTTTGGATCTCAAGCCAACCTTACATGGTTGGTTACGCTTGATCGAACATCGTGAATTAACCGCATCTCTACAGTTACTGGTACTTTCTGTCGTTATATTACCTTACTTACCCAATACGGGTATGGGACCTTTTGCTGCATTAAATCCTTACCAGTTATGGTGGGCAGTGATCCTGATTGCCGGACTCTCTCTGGCAGGTCATTTTGCCATGCGGCTCACCGGTTCAGAAAGAGGCATACTCTGGACAGGTCTATTGGGTGGTTTGGCATCTTCTACAGCTGCAACTGTCGCACTGGCACGCTATACACGCCAGCACCCCGTCATGGTCAGTGCTGCTATTTCTGGAACATTGGCTGCCTGTGGCATCATGTTTTTTCGTATGGTTGTGCTGATAGGCGTCATTGAGCCAGCATTGCTAAGCACTTTTGGTGGTGCAATGATGATTGCGGGAATCCTTCTGCTGGGTATGGCATTGTGGAGACAACGCCAAATTACCAGCACTGAAAACAACGATCGAACAATAGAAGCAATGGCTCCTTTTGATCTTGGGACAGCATTCAGCTTCGCTGCTTTCCTGGCTGTCATGGCAGTGTTGGTCCCGGCAGCAAAACAATGGTTGGGCACCAGCGGCATCTTCGTATTATCGACTATTTCTGGGCTAGCAGACGTAGATGCTATTTTAGTCTCACTTGCCCGCCTGCATAGTACTGAAGGCTTAACAACAAATGTGGCTGCTGTCGCGCTAGGGCTGGCCACACTGAGCAACATGTTAAGCAAAGCGACAATTGCATGGATGACAGGGGGGGCACAGTTTGGCCGAGCTATCATATTTGGCTACACAATTGCCATGATAGGTGCTGGCGTAGCTCTGGCTCTCAGTTTGAGCTTTATGTAAGGTCAACTCGGGTAAATGGAAGATGTTCAAAAAATGAGTTAAAATGATTCCCCTTGCATGGATTCACTTTGAAAAACAATGGTAAAAATGATTCGACCATTGAGGGATTCAGCCTGGATGGTCGCCCCAAGCATATCAAGAATAGATTTTGTTATGGCAAGCCCTAAGCCGGTTCCTTCTTCTGTTCTTTGTCTAGACGCATCTGTTCGATAAAAACGATCAAATAATCTGGATAGTTGTTCAGGAGAGAGTTCAGGGCCTTCATTTTCAATTGAAAATATTGTGTTATCTAAAGTCTGTTGAAGTTTTATCTGTATTGTAGAATTCTTGTTTCCATATTTAACTGCATTAGACAATAGGTTGCTGAGTGCGCGACGTAACATAGCAGGATCACCTTTTACATTGCCAGATCCTGTTTGTTGAAGTGTCATATTTTTTTCGGCAGCTAGAGCGTCATAGAAATCAAATAAAGCGGTAACTTCTTTAATGAGGTCAATATTCTGTAAGTTCTGTAAATTTAAGCCATGTTCTGCTTTTGCCAAGAAAAGCATATCGGACACCATTCGAGCCAAACGTTCAAATTCTTCTAAATTAGAAAATAGTATTTCTTGATAAGTACCAATATCTCGGTTACGGGCGAGACATACTTGAGTTTGGGTCATTAAATTATTAATCGGTGTTCTAATTTCATGTGCTAAATCAGATGAAAAATCGGAAAGTTTTTCTAAAGCTGACTCTAGTCTGTCCAGCATAGCATTGAAGGCGATTGCCAATGATTTTAGTTCGGTTGGTGTATGCTCAACTTCTAAACGTTCTGAAAGATGTTGAGCAGAAATTCCTTCTGCGACCTTAGCCATTTTTTGCACTGGTCTTAAACCTCTCCAGGTTGCAAACCAACCTAAAAACATTAAACAAATTGTACCAGCCAAACCAATATACAAAAGTTGACGCTTAAAATCTTTTAGAAAATGTAGATGTTCTGATGTATCGATCCCAACAATAATTCGTACAGATTGTATTTCAGAATTTCTATTTATACCTGTAGTGTAGATCATGCCACGATAGGTCTTATTTTGAACTTGCCATTTAATCCAAGAGTTATTTGCAGACTTGGTTAAGTGTTGAGTATTAATTGTTGAAGGTGCTGAACTAAATAAAACTTTACCTGTCGGTCGTTCTATTTGAACCATAAGATCATGGTGTCCAACTAAAGCGTCTCTCAAATACAGATTAAGTTCTGGAGAGTTTTTAGGATTCTGTTGGATAAGATTCTGAATCAGCTGGATTTTACCTTCTAATTGGGTACGGTCTTGAGTCTCAAAATGATGTATTACCAATTTATTTATGAATAAGCCCATAATAATTAGAATGAAAATAGTAGATAATGAGAAAATAATACCGATCCGAAAACTGATCGCTTTGAATAAGTTATTATTCATCCTCTACCTCTAGTACATACCCCATTCCTCGAATATTCTGAATTAATTTGGGGGTAAAGTTACTATCAACTTTACTTCTTAATCTTTTAATAGCGACTTCAACGACATTCGTATCACTATCAAAATTCATATCCCAAATTTGAGAAGCAATCAGCGCTCTTGGTAAAATTTCACCTCGTCTACGCATGAAAAGCTCCATAAGCGCGAATTCTTTTGCCGTCAGATCAATGCGTTGACCTGCTCGTGTTACCCGACGTTTTCTCAAATCGAGTTCTAAATCAGCAATCTTAATAATATTATTATCTTCTCTTTGTTGCCCTCGTCTAAGGAGAGTTTTGATTCGAGCAAGAAGCTCTGCAAAAGCAAAAGGCTTTACTAAATAATCATCAGCGCCTAACTCTAAACCTTTTACTCGATCTTCGATTTGATCTCGGGCGGTAAGAAAAAGAATGGGCATTGTTTTACCGCTGCTACGAATATCATTGATAATATTCCAACCATTTAGTCCAGGTAACATCACGTCTAAAATAATTAAGTCATACTCTTCAGAAAGAGCTTGATGTTTACCCGTTAACCCATCTGTAACCCAGTCCGTAATATAGCCAGCTTCGGATAAACCTTGCTTGAGATAATCACCAGTTTTTTGTTCATCTTCAACTAATAGTATTCTCATTTCCGAATCCTAAGTCATTCATTAAAACTATAATAACGTTATAAAACATCTGATCGAGATAGATTACAAAAATGTCATTTTCAAGTCACTTAGATGTTCAATGCTTCACTTTATTGTAGTAGCAAGAAATTAACTTTTAGAGAAACTTATGAAAACTGTAGTGCGTCGTAGTCTAACAATTTTAATGTGTGCTGGAACTTTAATTGCTGGTACTCAATCTTGGGCAAAAGATGTATCAACCTCAAGTGCCACTAAAACGGTAAAAGCACAGGAACCTTGTACAAAACCTTGTAAAATGGAAAAAGATGACAAGACTCAGCAAGATCATAGTCAACATCAGTCTCCTAACTCATCTGACATGTCAAAAATGGATCATTCTATGATGAATATGGACCATTCTAAAATGGATCATTCAAAGATGAATATGCCTAGTAGCAATAAATAATTTTATAAATAGCGAGAAAGAAGTATTAAAGTTTATACTAAATATTTGCTTTATTACTTCAATCTTGATCTTTCTAAAGGTGAGATAGAATGTCAAAAAAGTTAAGTCATATACTCTTAATTGGAGTTGGTTTATTTTCATCAACTTGGGTAATGGCGGCAGTTAAAGAATATGATTTAACAATCGCTGAACAAACTGTAAATATCACAGGAAAACCAGTTGAGAGAATTACTGTAAATGGTAAATTCGTTGCACCACTTCTTGAATTTGAAGAAGGTGATGAGGCCGTTATCCGTGTTCACAATAAGTTAAAAAATCAGGACTCTTCAATCCATTGGCATGGCTTATTATTACCTGGAATTATGGATGGTGTACCTGGATTTAACAAATTTAATGGCATTGCCCCTAATAAAACTTATGAATATAAGTTTAAAGTCCGCCAAAATGGTACTTATTGGTATCATTCACATAGTAAAGGACAAGAACAAGACGGTTTATATGGTGCTTTTGTTATTTATCCTAAAGATAAAACTCCACTAACAGCTGCTGAAAAAACCGATAAAGATTACGTTGTTTTGCTTTCTGATTTTCATAATTCGACAAGTGATCAAATTATGAAAAATATTAAAAAAGAAGCAGACTACTATCAGAACCGCCGCGAAACAGTATTCGATGTATTAAAACAAGTTAAACGTGATGGGCTAAAAGCGACTTGGCAAGACCGTTCTATGTGGAATCAGATGCGAATGCTGAAAACAGATATGTCCGATGTGACTGGTTATACATTTTTAATGAATGGCAAGACACCTCAGCAAAATTGGACGGGTAACTTCAAAGCTGGTGAAAAAGTTCGCCTTCGTTTTATTAATGCTTCCGCTATGTCATTCTTTGATGTACGCATTCCAAACCTAAAAATGACTGTAGTCAGTGCTGATGGTCAACCTGTAAAGCCCGTTCCTGTAGATGAGTTCCGTATTGGTACTGCTGAAACTTATGACGTAATTGTGGAACCAAAACAAGCACATTACCAAATTGAAGCTGAATCTATTGATCGTACCGGTTTTTCAGTGGGAACATTACATGAAGAAAGCAGCCCAGCAGTCAAACAAATTGAGATGCCTAAGCCTCGTCCTCGTTCTTTATTGACTATGGAAGATATGGGAATGAATCATGATATGTCTTCTATGAAAGGCATGAATCACGATATGTCTTCTATGAAAGGTATGGATCATGATATGTCTTCAATGAAAGATATGAATCATGATATGTCTTCTATGAAAGGCATGAATCACGATATGTCTTCTATGAAAGGTATGGATCATGATATGTCTTCTATGAAAGGTATGAATCATGATATGCCGATGAATAGCGCTACTGTTAAGGCGGCTTCAGACAAGAATGATAATACCGTATTTGGATGGGCAAATGCTTCAACACCTGAAGGTAATAAAGCATTGCAATATAGTGATTTGCAATCGTTAGATCCTCAAAAAGACACTCGTGCAGCTGAACGTGAAATAGAGATCCGTCTTGGTGGAAACATGGAGCGTTATATTTGGACAATAAATGGTAAAAAATTTAATGAAGCCGACCCACTAGTGGTGAAGTATGGTGAACGTATTCGCTTAAAATTTGTCAATGACAGTATGATGGCTCACCCAATGCACTTACATGGCATGTTTATGCAGCTTGAGAATGGTCAGGATCCAAGCAATATGCCAAACAAACATACGGTAATTGTTCCACCTGGGAAAACGATAACCACTCTACTCACAGCTGATGAGTTAGGTGAGTGGGCTATTCATTGTCACCTGCTTTACCATATGAGTGCAGGAATGATGAATAAACTAATTGTCGCCCAAGTAGACAAAGATAGTGTTTCAAAAAATATTGTTGCTCAGCCCCCAATAAGTGAGAAGGGAGTAAATCCACATGCAAATCACTAAGAATTTCTTCTCAAAAACAGTCTTATCAATTGCATTAGTAAGTATATCAAACTTAACTTTTGCTAATAGCAGCACTTCGGAACAAGAAAGTAATATTACAAATGGTATGAGAGTCTTATTACAGGAGTCTGGTGGCTTAAGATATAGCCCCCAAGAATTGTATCCAGAATATTATTCAATGGAAAATGCAAATGGGGGAGATAATATTATTCTGACCGCAAGAAAGAGATCAGCCCCATCTCATGATGATCATCTTAAAGAACATGGCGGACAAATTTATCAAACGACAAAATTTGAAAATGAATGGATGGTTGATGAAGACGGTAAGGGCAACCTAGGAACAAAGTTTGAAACTTTGATTGGGACAGATGAAAATCGTCTATTTATTGAAGCCAATTCGGAAAAGTCAGAAAGTAATGATCCAAAATATGCTGTATCAGCACTTTATAGCCGTAACGTAGCCCCATTTTGGGATGTACAAGCTGGGGTAAGATATAGTGAAGATAAAAATAACAGCAGCAGCGATCGAGTGGATGGGGTTATTGGTATATTAGGTCTAGCTCCTTATTTCTTTGAAACACAAGCATATCTTTATGGCGGTGAGAATAATTTTTGGGGAGCAAGTTTTGAATTAGAACGTGATTTGCTTTTAACTCAGAAACTTATTACTCAACCTTATATCGAAGCAGATGTAATATTTAGCGATGATTCTAACTATGCTGCAAAATCAGGTTTATCAGAACTAAAAACGGGGATCAAAACCCGATATGAAATTACTAAGCGAATTAAACCTTTTATTGACGTTGCTTACCAATATGAAAAAGGACAGAAAGCCACTTCTATGCAAGAGGCTACGGATTCTGAAAAAGGCTGGAAATATGGTGCAGGCATCGAATTAGTTTTTTAAAATAGTATGATTTGGATTCATGAATGGTAGCTTCGGCTACTATTCATGAATTATTACTATTTATTTTCGAATCTGTAAAACTAAAAAAGCTTAATTTTTGGTCTATTTTTATGCAGTGGTTAAAAACATGCTTATCGCTGTTTTTATCGTTTGCTATTCTTTTAGTAGGATCGGCTGCTACTACTTCGTCTGTACATCATCTGTGTTTAATGCCATCTGAATAGATGCATGTGGCATAGCCGTCTTCATCGATTTGAATCCTAAAGTGGCCCTAATGATCCGCTTTAGCTTGCCATGATTACATTCGATCACGTTATTTTTATACTTAACCTGCCTGTGCTCAAGATCTGGTGGACATTTTCTTTCCCATTTTAACCGTGACAAAGCACCTCCATATGTGTGCTTTATGAACCGTACCGGGTTTGTCGGAGACTCAATATTCTGAGAGACTATTCCGATGAAAAAACCAACCTATACCCCCGAAATTAGAGAAAGAGCGGTTCAATTACTAATTGAATCTGAAAAAGATTATCCTTCTACTTGGGCTGCAATCACAGCAATTGCGCCTAAGATTGGTTGTACTCCTGAAACACTTCGTGCCTGGCATCAAAAGCATTTAGATCAGCAAAATCCTATTAAAGTACAACAGATATCTGATCAAGAAAAAATGAAGCAAATGGAACGTGAAATTAAAGAATTAAAGCGTGCCAATGAAATTCTACGTAAAGCAGCCGCTTTTTTCGCCCAGGCGGAGCTCGACCGCCCACACAAATAATGGTGGATTTCATCCATAACAATAAGACTTATATGGTGTTGATGCGATTTGTAGGATTTTACCGATCGCAGCTTCAACCTATTACCGAACTTTAGATCTCGCTGACAATCCAGAACATCGAGCGAAACGAGATCTACATGATGAGCATCATGCTGAACAAATTAAACGAATTTGGAAGGAAAGTTCAGGTCGATATGGTGTACGTAAAGTTTGGCAAAAATTGAAACGTGAAGGCTATGTTATTGCACGTTGTACAGTTGCTCGATTGATGCAGAAGCTAGATATACAAGGTGTTTGGCGTGGTAAGAACAAACAAACTACCCGCAACCGAGATGATCAAAAACGAGCAGATGATTTAGTGAAACGTAATTTTAGTGCTGATCGACCTGACCAATTATGGGTCAGTGACTTTACGTATATTCAAACTCATTCAGGCTGGGTCTATACCGCCTTTATTATTGATGTGTTCTCACGAGCAATTGTTGGATGGAAAGTATCTACACGGAGGAATACAGATATGGTGCTCGATGCACTTGAGCAAGCATTGCACGATCGAGGCATGCCAAAGAATGTGATTCATCATTCCGACAGGGGTGGGTGTGCAATATCTTTCGATTCGCTATACCAATCGTTTAGAAGCAGCAAATTTACGAGCATCAGTCGGTACAACTGGTGATTCATACGATAATGCTTTGGCTGAAACGGTGAATGGCTTATACAAAACAGAGGTGATTGAATATTTAAAAGCAGATTGGCAAGGTTTAGCAGATGTACAACTTGCGACACTAAACTGGGTAGATTGGTTCAATAAAAAGCGTGTACACAGTGCACTGGGTTATGTGTCGCCTTTTGAGTTTGAAGCAATGTACTATGATAAGATTAACCCGTTAGGTCAGGTGGCTTAACTTAAATAAAAAAGTCTCCGACAAACCCGGTACGGTTCATTATCTGTATCTATCACTTGTGGGGCCTTCCTTTGCCAGAAGATGCGGATACTGAGCATCCAAAAGTAAAAGAACTGCATGAGCTTCTTGCATGGTCTGAAGGTATGGTCTGGTGTTCACCTGAACGTCATGGTTCTATGAGTTCCATTTTTAAATCACAAATAGACTGGATTCCACTTGCAGGAGGAGCAATCCGTGCTACCCAAGGTAAAACCCTTGCCTTGATGCAAGTCAGTGGTGGATCACAGTCATTTAACAGCCTGAACCAGATGCGTATTTTGGGGCGGTGGATGCGGATGATCACCATTCCAAATCAGTCTTCAATTCCGAAAGCTTTCTTGGAATTCGAAGAAGATGGACGAATGAAGCCTTCAGCTTTCTATGACCGGATTGTGGATGTCATGGAAGAGTTATTTAAGTTCACTCTACTGACTCGTGGTCAAAGCAAATACCTGACTGATCGTTATTCTGAACGCAAGGAATCGGCTGAAGAGTTGTCCAAGCGTGTAAATCAGCGCAGTTTATAAATGCTGGATGGTATTAAATACTGCGCCTCATTGCCAGGTCAGTAACACTTTTATGCTGTACCGATGAAGTGCTGTTAAAGGTACAATGAATATTGTAAAAACCCAGTCTTCATGATTGGGTTTTTACATTAAAGAAGTCAGAGATAAATAAGGAAAAGGTGAAGGCTTTGAACCAGAAACAGACTGAAACTGATGTGATCATTATCGGTGGTGGGCAGGCCGCTTTATCTACCGCTTATTTTTTAAAGCGCAAGAAAATCCCATTCATTATATTGGATGAGCAAAATCAAGCGGGGGGTGCCTGGCTGCATACCTGGGAGTCATTGCGTCTTTTTTCTCCTAATACCTGGAGTTCTCTATCCGGTTGGATGATGCCCATCACTGAACAGACCTATCCAACACGAAATGAGGTGATCCAGTATTTATCGGCTTATGAACAGAGATATCAATTTTCGATTGTTCGTCCAGTACATGTCGATCGTGTGGAATCGAAGGGAAAGTATTTAGACGTATATGCTGGAGAAAAGTTTTGGCGAGCCAAGGTGGTGGTCAGTGCAACAGGGACATGGCGCCAGCCGTTTATTCCTGATTATCCGGGACAGGAAAACTTTCAAGGCACGCAGTTACATTCAGCCCATTACCTGAATGCAGATCCATTTAAAGATAAGAAAGTCATCGTGGTGGGTGGGGGGAATTCGGGCGCGCAAATACTCGCTGAGGTTTCACAAGTTGCTGAAACCATTTGGGTCACAAAAACTCCGCCTCAATTTTTACCTGATGATGTCGATGGTCGAGTACTGTTTTTAAGAGCAACTGAGCGTTTAAAAGTACAACAAGAAGGAAGAAAAGTTGACCAGCCAATAGGTGGCCTAGGTGATATTGTGATGATCGATAGTGTCAAAGAGGCAAGGAATAGAGGAGTCTTACATAGCCGTCCACCTTTTCAATCTTTAGCTACAGATGCAGTTATTTGGCCAGATGGAAAAAAAGAGAAAATTGATGTGATTATTTGGTGTACTGGATTTAAGGCTTCATTAAATCATCTAAAAAGTATAGATATAGTAGAGCGAGATAACTTTGTAGAAGTTCAAAATGGAAGGTCTATTAAGTTACCTAACTTGTGGTTAGTTGGATATGGAGATTGGACAGGTATGGCATCTGCAACATTAATTGGCGTTTCTAGAACAGCGAGAGCTACAGTAGATGAGATCTTCACTTATCTACAAGAAATTAATACTAAAAAATTTTCAGAATAATTATCCATATCGAGTATAAGAATTTTAGAATCGGTTTTGTGTCTAGGCTACTGGGAGCATTCCAATATTTTGATTATTATTTCACTAAAAGTGTCTACAAGATCATGCTATTCATTAAGCCATAATTTTTGATATTTAAACCTAATTTCATGAATTGCACTAAAAAGAGGGAACTCTTTCATAATTTATAATTAAATTAGAAGTTTTCTTAGGAAGCTGTTTAATATTATTGATATCTATGCAGTTTTCCTTGTAAAAGCACTTCATTTATAGTGAGTATTTCAATAAAATAAGGGAGCTAGCTCCCCTCTTTTATTCATTTGCTAATTAAAAATTACTCGCAACTTGATATGTGATGAATGAAAAGATGTAGGCTAATGCAAACAAATAAGTTGCCATAATGATGGGCTGTTTCCAGCTGCCAGTTTCTCGTCTAATTGTTGCTAACGTAGCAAGACAATGGGGAGCAAAAATAAACCATACCAATAATGATAAACCTGTGGCTAACCCCCATCCATCCGGGCCTGAAATTTGACTTAACAGACTTTGAGTTACTGTATCTTCATCACCTGACATCGCATAAATCACCCCAAGAGCAGCAATTACAACTTCCCTTGCTGCCATAGCAGGAATGAGTGCAATACATATTTCCCAGGTAAACCCAATAGGCGCAAATATAGGATGAATTAAATGTCCTAACTGACCAGCTAAACTATAGTTAATGGCCGGCATGCTTGCATTATCTGGTGGTTGAGGGAACGTGACTAGCACCCATAACAAGATAGACAGTGCGACGATAATGCCACCAACTCGTTTTAAGAAAATAGTTGCCCTATCATATAAGCCTAATGCAATATTTCTAATATCTGGAATTCGGTATGTGGGAAGTTCAAAAATAAAAATACTTTCAGTTTTATCTTTTCGAACCAATTTCAGAAACACTGAAACTAATAACGCTGAGACTATTCCCGACATATAAAGACCAAAAAGGACTAATCCTTGCAGACTTAACCAGCCGTAGATTAATTGGTTCGGAATAAATGCCGCGATCAATAAAGCATATACTGGCAATCTTGCTGAACAGGTCATCAAGGGTGCAATCATAATTGTTGCTAATCGGTCCCGTTCAGAGCTGATACTTCTGGTTGCCATAATTCCGGGAATGGCACAAGCAAAACTGGATAGCAGAGGAATAAATGAACGGCCGCTAAGCCCGGCTTTAGACATTAATTTATCTAAAAGAAATGCTGCCCGGGGTAAATAGCCTGACTCTTCAAGCATTAAAATGAAGAAGAATAAAATCAAAATCTGAGGCATATATGCAAGCACGCTACCTGCACCAGCAATTACCCCATCCACAACCAAGCTTTTTAATAGAGGATGTTGGATTAGTGGTCCAATAAAATCACTGAACCATGCGACAAAATTTTCAATGAATTCAATAAAAGGCGTTGCCCATATAAATACCGCCTGGAACATCACAAACATGGTTAAAGTTAAGACTACTAAACCCAATACAGGATGTAGAAAAATTTTATCTAGAAATGCGGTTCTTTTATCACCATTGTCATTATTTAAAATAACTTGTTTGGTGATTTGTTTGACCTGTTCAAAATGACTTAATTCAGAATGATAAGGAGTAATAAAAAGATTTTTTTGATCTAATTGATTAATTAAATCTTGAATTCCTTTTGTTTTAACTGCGACAGCTTCAACTACAGGGATACCTAACAGTTGAGACAGTTTATCCTTATCAATGGAAATACCACGCTTTTTGACCTCATCCATCATATTTAATACAAGAATCATAGGGCGATTTAAAGCACGAACTTCGAGAACCAAGCTCAAATGTAAGCTTAAATTTGTGGCATCTACGACGCATATAAAAATGTCGGGTAGAATTTCACCTTTTAGCTCGCCCAAACAAACTGCCCTGGTGACTTCTTCATCTAAACTACTAGGTTTTAAACTATAAGTTCCGGGTAAGTCCAATACTCGTATTGCATCACCAGAAGGTAAGTTAAAAGAACCTTCTTTTCTTTCTACGGTAACCCCAGCATAGTTGGCAACTTTTTGTCGCGTACCAGTAAGTGTATTAAATAAAGAGGTTTTTCCGCAATTTGGATTACCGACTAATGCAATATTCTTAATCTTCATTGGATACTAACTCTACAAAAATTCTTTCAGCTTCATTCTTTCTTAATGCGAATCTTGAAGTTTCAATCTGAACTAAAACAGGATCTCCGCCAAAAACACCTTTAGCGAGTACTTGTAGAGTTTCACCCTCTCTAAAACCTAATAGTTGGAGCCGTTCCAATACGGGATCAGTGGTATGACTGTATTGATTACCTTTTTTGAGATCTCTAATTTTGACGATCTGATTTTGTTTAACTTGAAATAGATTCATTTTCGATACTCTTACTTCAAAGCCAAAATCTTTCGAGCACCATTAAGCACGAATAAAGAAACCAGGATGCCAATGATTAAGTCTGGGTAAGCTGATCCCGTCCACGCCACGAGTACACCGGCAAATATAACGCCCATATTTACCACAACGTCATTCGCCGAGAAAATCCAACTGGCTTTCATATGTGCGCCATCTTCTCGATGACCAGAAATAAGATATAAGCATGTCACGTTAGCTATAAGTGCGAGCAGGCCAATAACAATCATGAGCGTTGATTCTGGCTCGCTTCCAAACATGAATCGTCTAATGACATCAATAATCACGATGACAGCAAGTAATAACTGAATCCAACCTGCGAAATGGGCTGCTTTCACTTGATATTTCGCAGCTTTTCCGACGGCATATAGCGCAATACCATAAACGGCTGCATCGGCAAACATATCTAGAGAATCAGCAATCAATCCTGTAGACGCAGCAATAATTCCGCTGATGAATTCTATAAAGAAAAGTAGAGCATTAATGCCTAATAACAGTTTAAGTACTTTAGCTTGTCTCACAGGATCAGGTTCATTAGGTATACCGCCTGAAGAAAGCTGTGTTTCATCAAGTTTCGCCCCAAAACCCAGTCCTTCAAGTTTGGCCGTAATTTGCTGACTCCCTTCATTATGGAAGACTTTCAGTTTTCGATTGGGAAGATCAAAAGTAAGACCTTTAACTGCTTCAATATCTGCAAGAGCCATACGGACCATTTGCTCTTCAGCAGAGCAATCCATTTTAGGAATGGTATAGGTACTTGTTTGCTTAGCCTGTTGATTGCTTATATAAGTTTCAGTCTTCACAAGCTTTGCACCAAAACCCAAAGCTTCAAGTTTGGTAGTTATATTTTCATCTTTTTGATTATGTAGAACCTTTAAAGACCGGTTAGGTAAATCAAAGATGAGTTTTTGAACACCATCAATTGAAGATAGCGCCATACGAACCATCTGTTCTTCCGCAGAACAATCCATTTTGGGAACTAAGTATTCACTCATGTAGTGCGAATCTTTTAAAACGTTTTCAGTGCTTAAATTTTCTTTGGGATCAGAACCACAACAGGATTGAGCGGTATCTTCACAACTGTTTGAAGTGTTACAGCAAGGAGATGAAGATTTTTCTTCTTCCTCTTCACCACAACAGCTAGGCGTATTATCACAATTCTTTGAATTGCTTGCTTCTGCAATTGATGGATGATTTTCTTGTTGAGATTTCTTATCTTCGCATGGTGTTTCTTTACTACATCCACAGCCACTCATAGTTATACCCATTAAAAAAATTTATAAACTTTGAATATTAGAATCCCTATAGTTACTATAGAGTCAAGATTTTTTGGAAATAACAACTCAATGCATTTAAAAATTGGTGAACTCTCTAAAAAAACCTCATGTTCAGTATTAACAATTAGGTTTTATGAAAAGGAAGGTTTAATTCCGGAACCGGAAAGAACGGAAGGAAATTACCGCCTTTACGATATAGGCTATGTTGAGCGAATTAAGTTTATTTTGAATTGCCGAACTTTAAATATGAGTTTGAATGAAATTCGTCAATTACTCACCTATAAAGATAATCCCAAGAAAAATTGTTCAGATGTGAATGAATTAATTGACTTACATGTCAGTGCTATCAGAGAAAATTTAAACAAGCAACAAAAGCTTATTGAACAATTATCTGATTTAAGAGGTACTTGTGATGGTTTATGTACAATTGACCAATGTGGAGTTCTAAAAAATCTAGCTTGATTATCTAGACCTATGCTTTTTTCAAAAAATCGGCACTGTTGTAAATAACCACGAATGGTAAGCTGAAGACTGTTTTAGCTAAAGGTGCAGCATATGAATCCTTTCCATGGTCGGCATTTTCAGGGCGAAATCATTCTTTGGGCTGTGCGCTGGTATTTTAAATATGGCATTAGCTATCGTGAACTGCAGGAAATGCTGGCCGAACGGGGTGTGAATGTTGATCACACGACTATTTACCGTTGGGTTCAACGT
>NZ_LSOD01000011.1:0-8113 GCF_001592855.1 Acinetobacter sp. BMW17 | reverse complement strand
ATAACTCATTGAGATGTGTCATAGTATTCGTCGTTAGAAAACAATTATTGTGACATTATTTCAATGAGTTATCTATTTTTGTCGTGTACAGAGAGAAAAATTATTAATTAAACTTCCTAAAATCAACATAATACAACCTTATACGAAATGCTTGAATTTTTCTTGTAAGCATCAATATTTTATATGAAACCATGATAGGGTTCAGCGCACTGTCATGGTTTCCCTTTATTTTGCCCAAAAGAAAAGGGGATAATAAATTATCCCCTTCAGTTGTTACGAACTCTTAGAAGTTGTAACGAATACCTAATGAATAGTCATGTGAAGTTAGGTCAGCTGTGCTTTTTAACTTCGCTTCACCTAGATCAATATTATTTTTAAATTCAATTTCGCCAGCATCTACATAGCGGTAAGCTAAATCTAGAGCAACATTTTCAGTTACTTTATATGCTACGCCTGCACCAGCTGACCAAGTGAAATTGTTACTTGTATCAGATAGCCCTAAGTTAGCTTCTTCAGAAAACTGTGGGTTCAATGTTTGAGTATTCTTAACACGAGTTACACCTGCACCAGCACTTACGTATGGTGTAAATTTAGATGCATTTTTGAAGTCATAGTAAGCATTAAACATCAAAGACTGAGTACGGAGCTCATTGATGAAGAAGCTTGAAATTCCTTCTGGCACGTCGATAGTTTCAGAATTACCCTCAACTTCAATCGTCGCTTTATCTATGCTAGGGCTAAATTTAGCTTTGTCTTTGTAAGTGTATTCCAATTCAGCACGAGCATTTACGTTACTGATTTTGCTGAAGTCGAAGCCGATCGCAGCAGAGATGCTTGGATAGATACTTTTATCAGCATCATCATTATGCAAAGTTTGTTTGAAATCGAAGTCAGATTCAGAAGGTGAAAGTTGATCTTTGCTATTGTCAAATTTGGTATCGCTGATACCTGCTTTAAGCGAAGTATAGAAAGCGTTGTCAGCATAAGCTAAGCTTGAAAACGAAATAGCTGTGACTAAGAGTAGTTGTTTCATCATGTAACTCAACTGTAATTATTGTGTAAATAGTATCGTGTTTTTCATGCACTTCTATTGCATTTTGTTACATCTTTAGTCTCATTACTCTAAATTTTTGTGATTTTTTTCCTAATAATTTTTAATTAGTGAGATGTGAAAAAGTTAGAGCGCCGTGAGGCGCTCTACTTGTTTAGCTTAAGTTTAAAAGTATTTGTTTTTATTGCATTTAACATTTAGACCTAGAGCTCTACTTTGTTGTTGTGCATCTTTCTAACGATATACTTGATGTCTATAGGATTTTTATTTAAAGAAAGAACCAACAAACATAATTAATACACCAGGTAACATTCCTAAGAAGCTTGCTGCCTTTGCATCCATATGATTATTTACTTTTTTACACAATACATGAGGACCAATAAATGTCCCTACAATACTGATGATTAACCCAATAAATATTAAAAAATCTCCCACTGCCTTTCCTTCCTTTTTTTGTTATTCACCAATTAAAATGTCTATGCGATAAACCATTTAAAATGTCCTGTTTTTAACCACAAGAGTCAAGCACAGGATTTAAGTTTCTTTGTTCAACAACAGCTTTCTGAGCTTTACGACTTGGCATACTTTTCTTGGCCCGGGAACGTTTATTCTGTTTTTCTAGTTCTTCATGCTGCTGTTGAATATGCGCCAGGACTGAACCTAACCGTTTATTCTCAACAATCTCATTTTGCTGTAGCCCAGCCAATTTATTGAAGATGCTGTAGTTGAGCTTTCGTCCTTCATGCATGAGGGCCACAGTGCCATCCGGATACTCCAGAAATGCAATGTATTGCCCAGCAAGCTTATGATTCAGCTCTATCGGTTCAAGCAGATAAATACATTTGTCATAGGTAATCGTCAGGTTCTTGGTGACCTTACGCGGTTCCTGCCAGGTAAAAATATCATCCAGTTCAAGATCAGATTCGATTAATGGTCGATGCAGGTTCTTTGAGTTTCGCGCACATTTGGCGAACTTCTGATTGAACTGCTCAATAAAGCAGGGCAACCAGGCATTTGCTTCTGCAATCGAACAGATGCCTTCCAGGCGCATCTCCTTGATCAAACGGTCCTGAAGGGTTCTATTCGCTCGCTCTACGCGACCCTTCGCCTGTGGGGAGTTGGCGAAGATAATATCAATGTTTAACTCATTCAGAATCCGCCCAAATTGCGTGATCTTGCTGTCTTGGCTGGATTTCTGATTCACTCTGAATACCGAGTGTTTATCGCTGTAAAAGGCCAAGGGCTTGCCGTATTGCTCAATGTAGGCTCGGGTTGAAAGCATATAGTCAAAGGTCGTTTCAGCCTCACAAAAGCGTAGATGCAACAGCTTGCCGGTAGCATCATCGATATAAACCAGCAAACAGCATTTGGTGGCTCTTCCTTCAAACCAGTCATGATATGAGCCATCAATCTGGATCAGCTCACCGAAGCAATCACGGTTATAGCGTGGCTGGCATGGGCGTTTTAGACGTTTGGATCGCGGAATCCAAAGGTCATTTGCAGTCATCCAGCGCCGAACCGTTTCTACCGGGATATTCAGGTCAAACATGCTCATCAGCTTCTCATGAGCCAAGGTTGGGCCAAAGCCCAGCAGATGTTCAGAAATAATGGAAAGGCATTCAGACTTTACGGCTTCATCATGGCGACGATGGCCAGGTCGACCACGACTGGCATGTGTCAGGCCTGAAACACCGTCTTGCTTTAGCTTCTGTAATAATCGGGTAATTTGGCGGGTAGAAAGATTGAGGATTTCAGAAGCACGGACTTGGGTAATACGATGATCTCGAACATCTTGCAGTACAGCAAGACGTTGAATTTCTTTATCAGACATAGTGATCAGCATCTATATTTTATATCCAGTCCATGGTGATAAAAACCATCATAAACCAGACATTTTTATTGGTGAGAATATAGACACTTTAAATGGGTTCTAACAGATGCGTTTCGTATAAGCTCTATTATGTTAAATGCACAGTTTTTTAGAATGCAAATTGACAACTTTCTTAGCTGAATAAGCAGCTTCTACAAAATGGTTAGGGTAGATAGAATGATACCGAGCTGTTATCCTTGCTCTGATATTTTCTCTCAAACAATGCACTGAATTTATGACACTTACGCCACCTTAAGTTTATTTACCTCTTTAATCAGTAAATAACTCATCACTGTCTAGTGATGTGGTGTAGTCGCTTGTGTGTTGTATATATCACATCACTAGCCTATCTGAAAAATTAAAAAACAGGCTATGTTTATGTTATCTAATGTACGAGAACAATGGTTCTCTAACATCCGTGGAGATGTGCTTGCAGGACTTGTTGTCGGTCTTGCATTAATCCCTGAAGCTATCGCATTTTCAATTATTGCAGGTGTAGATCCTAAAGTAGGTTTATACGCATCCTTCTGTATTGCTGTCGTTATTTCTTTTGTTGGCGGTCGTCCAGCTATGATTTCAGCAGCCACAGGTGCGATGGCACTGCTTATGGTCACATTGGTCAAAGAACATGGGCTTGAATATCTGCTTGCTGCAACGATTTTAACTGGTGTCATTCAAATATTAGCAGGTTACCTGAAATTGGCTAAGCTAATGCGCTTTGTCTCTAAATCTGTAGTGATTGGCTTTGTAAATGCGTTGGCCATCTTAATTTTTATGGCTCAGCTACCCGAACTGACTAATGTAACTTGGCATGTATATGCTTTGGTTGCTTTAGGCTTAGCGATTATTTATCTATTTCCTTTAATTCCAAAATTAGGAAAATTATTCCCTTCTCCACTTGTTTGCATCATTGCTATTACATTGTTAGCAATAGCCCTAGGAATTGATGTACGGACTGTTGGAGATATGGGAGCATTACCTGACACACTTCCAATGTTCTTGATCCCGAATATTCCTCTAAATTTTGAAACATTGATGATCATTTTGCCGTATTCAGTTGCACTGGCAGCCGTAGGTTTACTTGAGTCTATGATGACAGCAACTATTGTCGATGAAATGACAGATACACCAAGTGATAAGCATCAGGAATGTAAAGGACAAGGTATTGCAAATATTGCCTCTGGCTTCATGGGTGGTATGGCAGGTTGTGCCATGATCGGTCAATCTATGATTAACGTGAAGTCAGGTGGTCTGACACGCTTATCAACCTTCTCTGCGGGTATTTTTCTTCTCATTTTAGTTGTGTTTATTAGTGATTGGCTCAAAGTTATTCCAATGGCTGCCTTGGTTGCTGTGATGATCATGGTTTCAATCAGTACTTTTGAATGGAGTTCTGTCACCCAATTAAAGGACAATCCTAAAAGTAGCAACGTCGTGATGATTGCAACGGTGATTGTGGTGGTAGCTACGCATAACTTGGCGTTAGGGGTATTAACAGGTGTACTGCTTTCAGCTTTATTCTTGGCCAATAAACTAGAAAATGATATTCAGGTCAGTGCTTCTTTTGAGGGGACAGCTCGTCTATATGATTTGAGAGGTCAGATCTTCTTTAGTTCTTCTGAAAAGTTCATGCAAGGTTTTGACTTTAAAGAGGATGTAAAGGAGGTGATTATTGATTTGACCCATTCTCACATTTGGGATGTAACATCAGTCGCCATGCTTGATTCTGTTGTAAATAAATTTCAAAAGAATGGTGCGAATGTCACAGTACGTGGTCTAAATGAAGCCAGTTCGATCATGATTGATAAGTATGGGACACATGCCAGAATTTAAGTTTTAAAAATTCTATATTTATATAGAATTTCTAAAATTAACATAATACACCTTATACGTAATGCTTGATATTTCTCTTTAAATATCATTATATTAAAGCAAGCCGTTCTGGAATATAGGGCACCAGAGCGGCTTTTTATTGATTATTCATGTTCCACGCTTAAAATTCGAACAGTGTTTCATGATTTTTATAAGTTAAACTAAATTTAGTTGCTAATCCTAATAAGCTATTCACTAACTTGTAAATATCGGTATACCGCCTGACGACTAATCCCAAAAGCTTTCCCTAATGCCATTTTCGATGGATACTTCCCCTCCTTCCATGCTTGTCGTAAAGCTTCAGCTTGGTCAGGCTTTAGTTTATGCACCCGACCTTTGTACTTCCCCTGAGCAGAGGCGAGTTTTATTCCTTCCTTTTGCCGCTCTAAAATGATCTCACGTTCGAACTGTGCAAAAGCACCCATCATTTGAAGCATCAAATTATCCATCGGGGTGGATTCGGCTGTAAAAGTAATATTTTCTTTTACAAACTGGATGGCGATCCCTCGTTTGACCAGTTTATCTACTTCAGTGACCAAATCTTTTAGGCTTCGCGCAAAACGATCCATTGAATGTACAATCACCCTGTCCCCTTCCCGGACATAGTTCAACATTTCCTGAAATTTAGGTCGGTCAGTATTTTTACCTGAAGCACGGTCAACAAAAATCCGGTCGACCTCAATTCCTTCAAGTTGACGTTCAGTGTTTTGCTCGACAGAACTTACCCGGACATACCCTACTTTTTGGCCTTTCACTTTTTCACGCCCCAATTGGATAAAAATGAACAATTTCGTAAATTATAAATCTTTAACACTAAAGTTACATGTTACTTATGATTAAAAATCATTTAAATGATACATAATTTCATGAACTTTCAGATTGTAACTTTAGGGTATAGTCTAAAGTAACAGAATGAATATTCTGCCCCCGATAGAAACAGCCGTACTCAGGGGGGAGATTTTTTTGATGTGCAGGTGCCGACCCTTACCAGAAGGCACTGTTGAAAATAACCACGAATCGTAAGCTGAATACTCTTTTAGCTAAAGGAGCAGCATATGAATTCTTTCCATAAAATTTAGGCTTGTATACCCAGAAAAATGTGGAACTTCTTAGGTTTCATACATGAGGATTTTGATAGGCTCACTGACTATTTTAAATTGTGTGCCTTAACTCTCTGTTCTAAAAGGCTATTCAGAATTTTTAGACTGTTTATTTTGAACATTCTTTTTACTCTGTGGTGGCGATGCCGTAATTGGACCTTGCAAGATGCATGGTCGTGTATGGGCGATGTCCAGAAAGAATTTGACTCAAAACTATTTTAGTTGGGAAGGAATGCTAAAAATTGGAGATTGATACATCTCATCGTTTGTTTAAATATTTTTTGATTAAATTTTCCCTTTAAAAATTCCATTTTTTTTAATGTCTTAACTTGTATTTAATATAGAAGATCCCCATAACAACAAAAGCACTACAGGAATACAACAATATGGCGAATCCACAAAAACACTATGCTAAGTTCCACACAAATATTCGATTAGGTCGTTATGACGAAGAAAGTACATTACGTGAAAAACGTGACCTTTTGATTAGCACCTTAAAAGATGAACTCAAAAAGGATCCAAATGGTCCTCAATTTGTTGAATACTTTAATCAAGGTAGTTATGCCTTGGGCACAGGGATTAAGCCTAAGAATGGAGATTATGATATTGATGTAGGAGTTTTATTAGATTGTGACAAAGAGGAATATGGCTCAGTAGAAATTAAAAAAATTGTTAGAGATGCTTTAACTCATTCAAATAGAACTGTAACGATCAAACGACCTTGCGTAACTGTCACTTATCTCAAAAATGGTAGTCCCGATTATCATGTAGATCTGCCCATCTACGCTGAAGACGACAAAGGCAATATGTATCTAGCTCGAGGTAAGGAATTCTCCTCTGAAGACCTTAAGACTTGGGATATTTCAAATCCTACTGAACTTACCGATACAATTTTGGGAAAATTTGAAGATGATTCAGATTTACGTCATCAGTTTAGACGATGTACTCGCTACTTGAAACAATGGCGAAATGAGAAAGGTCTAGATTTTTTTAAGAGTATTGCTATCACTACAGCTGTATATGAGCATATAACAGCTGAAGATTATGAGAATGATAATAAGGTATTACTTTCTATAGTAAATAATGTATTAGATCAATTCACTACCTTTAGCATTGATCCAGAAAATAACGAGTATTACTTCAGACTCGTAATTAATTTACCTGCACATCAAGGTGTAGACTTACTCGAAAAATTGACCCGAAAACAAATGGAGCACTTAAAATCAAAACTTGAAGATTTAAAATCATCTTTAGAAGCTGTAAATGAGGAAACTGATACAGTAGAAGCTTGCAAAATTTTAAATAAAACTTTTGGAAGTCAATTCCCTATCCCTGAAATACAAGAAGTGTCCGAACCAGTAGTACAAACTTATTACACTCAAGAAGGAAAATCTGCTTAGGAAAACTCAATGTTTTTTGATAAACCAAAGTTAGACAATATTGAAAAGCTATTAAGTGAACATGGAGCTCAAAATATCCATGTCACTTCTATTACTAAGGATTGGGTTAATCTAAAATTTGATTTTCTCATTAATACACAACAGGTTTGCCTTGGTCTAATTTTTCAAAATAGAGCTAATTGGACGATACCTCCCATTTTTAGAATATTGACACGACCAATGTCTGCCTTAGATCATGTGAGTCAAAGTGGGGAAATTTGTACTACGGATCATCAAGGTGAAAACTTTGAAGGCTATAGACATAAAGAACTTATTACTGAATTCTTTGAAAGGGCTATAGATATACTCAAGCAATCTTTTATTAATTTTCAATTAAACAACCGAGTAAGCTTGTATAACGAACTAGAAGGATATTTAGGCAGCACTCAAAATATAAATGAGGATGTAATATTACATTGCGACCCTACTTCTACATTTAATTTATATGGTTGGTTAAGAAAATCATCAAAAGGGAATCATCAAATATTAGAGCATATTGATGATGGCGATAGTTCTTACATAAACCACAACCAGCTCACAAAAGTAAAAATTCATAAGATATTATTAGAAGATGCTTCTGTTTTCCCCATACCAGATATAGGAGATTATTTTAATGAGGACTATTTTCTAAAAATTGTTAATACCCTCTCTAATGAGAACAAACGATCTTTGTTAAAACAAGGCAATTGTTAGCGGCAGTGTAAAAATAACCCCCTAACGGCATTTAAAAACTGACCCCCTTGGTTAATATAGCGGTCATTTTGGACTGCTCAACATGTTA
>NZ_LSOD01000010.1:0-21742 GCF_001592855.1 Acinetobacter sp. BMW17 | reverse complement strand
CAGGTAGGACATTTGATTTGTAGCGTTATTTTCATACCTCTATTTTATCAAAAGCCATATTGTTTTTTTCAGCATACTTTTTGAAACACCGCCCGCATATCATCTAGTTAGAACTACTCTATCGGCTTTTTATGCAGGATAAATCTGTAGCTGCTCGAGTTTTGCTATAATTGTTTTAATCTTCTCCTTTTTTCCGAGTATTTCTTGAAAATCATCTTTGCAGGCACGCCCGAATTTGCGGCTGTGGCATTAGACGCTCTCCTAAAAACAGAACATGAAATTGTAGCCGTCTATACGCAACCTGACCGTAAAGCAGGTCGTGGGCAGAAACTTACCGCTTCAGCCGTGAAGCAGTTAGCTTTAACGCATGATATTCCTGTGTATCAACCGCTGCATTTTAAGTCCTCAACTGAAGAAGGTCTGGCTGCTCAAGCTGAACTCAAGGCCTTAAATGCTGATGTGATGGTGGTGGCTGCTTATGGCCTTATTTTGCCGCAAGTGGTTTTGGATACGCCTAAATATGGCTGTTTGAACATTCACGGTTCACTGTTGCCCCGCTGGCGGGGTGCAGCGCCTATTCAACGCGCAATTTCTACTGGAGATACCGAAACTGGGGTCACCATTATGAAAATGGCCGCAGGCTTAGATACGGGCGATATGATGTATAAAACCTACTGCCCGATTGAAGCTACAGATACCTCTGCAAGTTTGCATGACAAATTGGCACTCCAAGGGGCTGAAGCGACGGTCAAAGTTTTAGCCTCTGAAAGCACATTACAACACTATTTAGACAACCGTGAAGTGCAAGATGAAGCTCTGACAGTCTATGCACACAAACTCTCTAAAGCCGAAGCACAAATTGATTGGAATTCAACAGCGGTGCAAATCGACCGTAATATTCGCGCATTTAACCCATGGCCTGTCGCATTTATCGCACTGGATGAAAGCAATAATCTGCGCGTTTGGGGCTCGATGTTGTCTCAAGAAAATGCCCAAGCTCAAGCTGCAGGGACCATTTTAGCCATCGATAAACAAGGTGTTCATGTCGCTTGTGGCGATGAACACGCGGTGTGTTTAAGCTCTCTGCAATGGCCGGGTGGTAAACCCCTAAATGCCGTACAAATTTTACAAACCCAAAAACTGAATATTGGACAAATTTTATAATGAAACAATCTCCCCACGCCTCAGGTAAGACTCTAAACTTACGTGCTCAGGTTGTTAAAACGTTATTGGCTGTCCAAAATGGTCAATCACTGGCATCGGTACTTCAGCAACACATGGCAATTGTGTCTGACAAAGACCGTGCCTTGTACCATGAATTAGTTCTTGGCTGTTTACGCCAATGGCATGCGCTTAAACAAGTGACTTTACCGTTGTTGACTAAGCCACTGGAAAACCAAGTCGTTGAAACCTGTTTATATGTGGGTTTATACCAATTGCTGTGTACCCGCGTTGCAGCACATGCCGCGATTTCTGAAACGGTAGAAGCAGCCAAACAATTGGGTATGGAAAGCTTAAGTGGTGTGGTGAATGCTATTTTGCGCCGTGCAACACGTGAAACGGAACAGTTCTACGATGTTCTAGAACAAGCCTCGAATCTGCCAAGTTGGTTATCCAAACGTTTGAAAAAGGACTGGGGCGAGCAACTGGCTGAAATCAGCTATGAGCTGAAACAAGTTGCACCCTTAACCTTAAGAGTAAACACCTTACAAGTCAGTCGTGACGAATATCTGGAAATTTTAGAAGATGAAGGCATTGAAGCCCATGCCTGTGAACTTTCAAATGTCGGCATTGTGCTGGATGACAGTCTGCATATCCCAAGCCTACCAGGTTTTGAAGTAGGTGGTTTTTCAGTACAAGATGAACATGCGCAACTCTGTGCAACCTTGTTGCCAGACTTAAATGGCAAATTCGTAATTGATGCCTGTGCAGCACCTGGCGGCAAGACAGCGCATATTTTAGAGATGTATCAGCCGAAAAAACTGATTGCACTCGACCAAGATGAAAAGCGCTTAAAACGTGTCTCTGAAAACTTAGAGCGTTTGGCTTTAAATGAAAAGTATGTCGACATTATCACTGCCGATGCGGTGAAGTGGACATCACCTGAACTTGCAGATTGTATCGTTCTCGATGCACCCTGTTCTGCCATTGGGGTAATCCGTCGCCATCCCGATATTCGTTTACTGCGTCAGTCGGGCGATATTGCTAAAACAGTACAGCTGCAAAAGCAAATTCTTGAAAATATGTGGCAACAACTCAAAGTCGGCGGCACATTGCTATACATCACCTGCTCGATTTTGAAAGCCGAAAATGAACAGCAAATGGTCGACTTCTTTGCTGAACATACGGATGCGAAAGAAATTAAAATTGATGCCGATTGGGGTGTTGAGCAGATTCATGGTCGCCAACTACTCCCACAAGTAGGGCGTGGCGATGGTTTTTATTATTGTCGCATTGAAAAGATTTAAAAATAAAAGGAGCTGAAAGGCTCCTTTTTTCATGGATGGAGATTAGAAAATAAATCTTGATGACACCTGTTACAAAAACCGAAAATTAAACATCCATAAAAAACCGAGTGAATTTTACTCAGTTTTTTATTTAAAATTGAGGTCAGATTACAAGACCCTATGGCTGCAGACGAATTCCAAAATACAGACTCTTTTGCTGATTCGGTAATAACTCTGTGAAAATAGTTGAGACACTTTTACCTTGAGGGGTAACTTTTTCTCCAGACTCTTTCATAGGGAGGACATTATTCGAATTCCAAGGGGTGGTGTATGCTGGGTACATATCGCTAACTTCAACATTGGTTAAAGGATACTCCCCCATATTTTTCACCAGAATACGGTAGACAATACAATCATTACGACCAATTTGCGTGCTTCCAATTTGATACGCTGCATTCACCACTTGTAAAGCAGACATATCCGTACATCCCGTCTGTTTGAACTGCGTTTTATGTAAGGTGATTTGATTAATGCCAATCGTGACCAAATCTTTGTTTGAGATTGGGTTTAAACTCAAACTTTGATTGGTATTGTCTGGTGTCGCAATCAACTCGACTTGACTCGTCATACCATTTACAGCACTGGTCGGTGCTTCCACTTTGACCAAAATTGCTTTTTGTTCACCCACTTGTAACTGATAACGATCCGAATCTTTCACCATCACATCACCCCCATCTAAAAGACCATCACCATTTTGGTCAATAAATAAAGTGTATAAAAATCCATCATTCGGTTTTAGCAGATTAACACTGAGCTTAATGCCACTTTCAGTCACACGGCCCTGATTGATTAAGCGATGTGCAAAGACAAAAGTTCCGCCTGTCCGGATCTGTGCTTGCTGATCATTCACTAAAATTAATTGACGTTGTTGCGCCTGCAGCGAACTGACCGCATCTAAAATGACATCACCAAAACCCGTTTGTACCGATTCAATGGCAAACCAAATGTTGGTGCTAGTACTTGCTGAAGGTAATACGCTTACCACAGCACAAACCTGAGCTGTAGTTTTGGCTGAAATATTAAGTTGGCTAATACTCTGCCCTGTCATTCCAGCTTTACATTGCTCAGTGGTTAATGGATAAAACTCAACTCTAAGCCCTGAGGTAAAAGGGTTAATGCCACTTTGTACTAAAATTGAATAATCGGTGTTATTTAATGTCGGCTCAACGGATGTTCTAGATGCATATAACTTATAGTCTTGTGCAAAAGCACTGTCATTTTGAAGATTTAAAGGAAAATAAACTTTCGCCGTGCTGTCTGCTGACTTGATGAGTAAAGCAGCACCTGTTCGTCCACCTTGCGCAATATTAAAAATGCCTACGCCTGTTTCTGTCGTAGGCGCATTCGCTTTGTTATTGGACAAATCACTCTTGCCGATAATCGGCTTTTGAACTGTCGAGATATTATTGCTTGGCTCAAAGTCAGACATCACTGTGGTTTCAATGGTGGCTGTATTTACCGTCTGCCCATTGGTTGATGTGTCCGTATCTGTCACCTGTAGGTTCTTAATGGTGAATCGATACTTGGCCTTAGCTGGAATATCACCAAGGCTCAGCCCCGTACCCGCAGTATTGGAGAAGAGTGCTGTGAGTGCGTTGGCATCCGTCCACTGCGTTGGACATGCTTTACTGGTCCCATCTGTTAAGTCTTCACACATCAAAGTGGTCTGATTACTGCCAGTGGTTGTTATACGTTGTAAATTTTTAAAACTATCGCGTAACAACACACTATCGGCTTGAACGGTAGTTTTATTTTCAACATCTAACGTATAAGAAACCAAACGATCTTTAATGGTCTGTGAATCGCTGGTCAGCGCTTTCACCACCGAAAGGTCAACGTCATCTTCTTGAATGTTTAAGTCAAATTTGACATCTGCCTGACTATTGCCACAAGAGCTCAAAGATGTGGCTATGGCTTTACTCGTAGGATCCAGAGCAAAAGAAAAAGGAACCGTGATATCAGCATTGACGGTGGTATTGCCTAAAATACCAATCACCAAACCGTTGACTTGTACGCCTTTGGTATAGTCCAAAGCACTATTGTAAACAGGCGTATAGTTAAAGGTAATGGAGGTGTTTTGGTTAGATTTACTTAAACCATCTGTACTGCCAAGCTCAACTAAAGCCGTCCCATCCTGTTTGTATAATTTATAATTAACGCCATAAACCGCTTTAACACCACTATAGTTAGGAGGATAGTCAACTTTAAAGTTCAGTGTAGGCATATCATCTTGGCTTAAGATTTGCCCGACAATATTAAAAGGCACAGCTTGTGTTTTTCCTGAAGTATTATCATTTCCTTCATAATATTTATTCGAGCTTGCACTGAACTCAACTGCAGGTTTTAAACCAATTTTAATCTCATCTAAGAAATTACCTTCAGTTGAACCATTCGTTGCCTCAAAAATAAAAGAATACACACCACCTGTCGTAGGAATTCCCCCTCGTACTGTTTCTGCTGTATTCCCGACACTGACACTCTTCCAGCGTGTACTCATTGTTGTTTGCGAGCTAGTTCGGGTAACAGTATCGGAAACAATCGTCTGAAGGCTACTAATTGAACTTCCAGTAATTGTACCAATATGAAATTTCAACGACTCTGCAGTATTTAAATTTCGACCAGCATGTTTAAATGACCAAGTAAATTGTTCTCCACCAAATAAACAAACATTTTGGTAGAGAGCAGAGATTGCATCAGCATTTAATTCAGCATATTGGTCATTAGAAGTATTAGGAAGTGCTGCTGCACCTGCCGCTCTCCATATTTCAATTAATCGACCAGCTTGATTCCATGTCCCCGCAGCTCTTATAGGGTGTGTCGTTCTCCAACCAGGAACTTCGGCCTCAGTTAAGAATACATTTGTTTGTGAAGTGTTTGTATTTCCAGCCAGTTTTGCTCCTGATGAAGAATACCCTCTGATATCAGGCTGACTAAAGTTAAGGTTTACAAAGCTTCGTTGAATTGAAACCTCTCCAGATGAGGCAGCAACATCAGCTGCAGCTACGGTTTTCAAAGTAGAAGTCACACATAGTGAAGCAAGCAAAACACGAGTGAAATAATGCTTTTTCATTTTTGATTTCCTTCACTGCTGCGGCTACTCGGAACTTGAATTTGAGCGGTATTTAAAAGTGGCCAATATTGTGCATTTACGCCCTGACAGCCGTGTCCATTCAGTTGCACCAAGGTGGGTAGGTCAAACGCATCAGAGGTCATCACCACATAAGGCAACTGCTGTTGGACTTGAAAAATCGTACGCTCCGCTGCTTGAAAGTGCTCGCGAGCATGACGCCAACCCAGTTCACAGTATTCAACTGCTGCCCACACGAGAGTAACCTCGGCTTGCGCCAAACGCTCTGGGGCAACAAGGATCGCACCCTGCCTCTTTAGATACTCTAGCTGAACCCAAAGATCACGACGCATGACCTGTGCCATACTTAAAACAGGGGTGGTGAGAGATAATTGAGTAGGCTGATTGAATCCATCCACTAAAATTTGAGCCTGCTGAAGTGCTTCCTGCCCTGCACTGCTTAGTCCTTGTACTGAAATTTCACTCTTCGCATAGCTCAACCACATTTTGGCTTTATAGGCATGATAGCGAAGTAATGGATCTGTCCCATGCAACTCAGCCTCGACCTGCTGAGCCAATTGTTGAACATGTGGGACTGAGTTGATTGATTGTTCTGCCATCGCACTCGATAGGCCATTGAACATGAACAAACCAACGACGATACCCTTCAAGGTCTTTGGCATCTTATCGCCCTCCTTGAGGTTCTAGAGCAGGGTTCATCATGCCATTACGGCGACCAAACAGGTCTTCATCAAATTTAAATCTAAAGCGTAAATATGCACCTTCACCTGTTGAGCTGGTATTGGCGAGCTCAGCATCTTGATAGCCCATAAAATTATAGCCAGCAGATACCCAAAGATTCGTTGCCAATAAATATCCAACCTCAACACCTGCTAAATAACGAGTTCCAGCGCCTTGATTCGCCCACAATGCCCCAGTTTGTAGACTCATATCCCAGCGTTCATTCAGGTCGTAAATCATACGACCACTGAGTAACTGCGTTAGAGTATCACTTTCGACATTATGTTCATCAAAAACTGACCACTTCGCCGCGTACTGTCCCGACCATGTGAGCTGACGATTAGGGTGATAGTTCACATGCGTCGATGTAACATAGGCCTCACGTTTAAATGCAGCTTCTAAATCTGTTTCGTTATTTTCATAAAAATATTCAACTTTAGATAAAACGTCTAATTTATTTTGATCAAAGTCACGCCATGCCAAACCCAATTGGAAACGGTTACGTAAATGATCGCCCTGATCTACACCTTTGTTATCAATAAAGTTCAGGGTATTTTTAGTCAAAAAAGTTACATCATTCGAGAGCTTACGTGCATAACCTATAGTATTGATCAAGGTATCCGAATCATCTGAACGACGTCCTTCTAAACGTGTCGTTGCTTTCCAGTTTTCATTGGCTAAATATTCAATCCCCAGACTTGCAGCATTGGAATCGCTATTATTCTCAGTATCGGCAGATAAGCTCTTAATTTTCTCAAAGCTACCACTCAAATAAACTTTTGGTTGTACTTCCCAACGGTTTTTTAAACCAATCGCAGCTTCAGCCTCACGATTACTCAAGCCATCTGCAACACGATATTCACTAAAAACTGAACCATCTTTCATATAGTTACTGCTGATACCCACCACAGTACTATTGGTTTCTTCAGTACTATTCATCGAGTAAAGACCATCTATCGAAGAAATCAATTCATGATGTGCATAGAGTTCTGTATTTGCAGCAACTTGGACACGACCACCCAACGTCAGGACTTTCTTGTCCGCATCAGATAAGTCTTGCTCATACTCGGTAAATACACTTGCCCCTTTCCAAGGCAATTGCCCTGTAAATTTAATACGAGCTGTAGTGCCGTTATAGGCATCAGTATGATCAGTGGCAAGTGTTGCACCAGCTTGGCTTTCATCATAAAGACGAATACCCAACTCCACAGCAAGCAATTTAAAAAAGTTGCGTTCTAAGCTCGCAGATAATCCTGTGCGCACGCCTTGGTTCACCTGATCTTCCGTGCGAATCGCCTCAAGCCGTGCTAAACCGACGTGCGCAACCTGTGATGTCGCCTTAATTCCACTCTCCATGCGACCTGCGCTGATGGTTGCCGCATCATTTTGAAAACCACGATCAGCTTGCTGATGATAGGCACGTAAATTATTGGTTCCCTTTGAATATTCAAATTCAATTCGTACTGCATTGCCCTGCTGTTCAGCCAAAGAATCGGTTTGTCCTATTTGTGTCACTTGATCATCAGCAGAACTGGTATTTTCTGATTGCGCCACTTCAGCAATGAGCTTGCCATATTCCCCGACCTTCAAGACCGCGTTCACACTTGAAATCTGTTCTTTTTGCAGCGGATCATTACTCTGTACAAAAGCCCCCCCTATTTTTAAATGGCTTGGAAATACATAACTGAAGCTTAAGCCTGCAACTTCATATTCTTCACCAATTTCATCAGCTTCAACCGTAATACGGATATAGTTCGGATTTAAGTCACTATCGACACTCGCCACTGCTTCTTTTAAATAGATACTATTACTATAGGTATCAATTTCATAATCCACAAAACGCGTTAATACTTGTCGATTGATAATCAGACCCGGATTGTTACGGTCTCGTGTCAAGACTTCAACTTTTTCACTATTTTCTAAAATCAGAGCATTTGAAATCGCACCTAAACTATAGGGCCCTGTAATCCCCATAGCACGGTTTTCTGTCACCACTTGGCGTGATTTGGTTTGAGCACCAAAAGCGGACACTTGGAATTTGTCCCCTTCATGCCCTAATTTGACACCTGTCAATGAACGGTTATATTGGCCTAAAGAAAGACCTTCATCTCGTTCAGTACGCGTGACATAGTCACCATACATAGCATAAGAGCGGCCTTTGTCTAAACGAACATACAACTTACTGGTCGACTGAGCATCAAAGCCTTTGGATGCAGCATCACCATAAACTGGATAGTATTCATCCGGCTGAATATCACGAAATAAACGCTGCTTTGAACTCTTGTCTGAATCATAAGCAAGCGTCAGTAAATAATCCCCTTTGACTTTACCTTTTAAGTAAACAGCGGCACGCCCATTAACAGTGGTGTCATCTCCCAAATCTGCAATTTCTTTCAGTTCATCTTCAAAGCCGTCATTGCTCGTCACACTATGCAATTTTTCACGGTCAAAATGATTAAAATTGATGCTGCCTTCAATTAAACCTACTGCAATCAGTGGACGTAAATCTGCCGTAAATTGAATATCAATTTCTTGTTGAATTAAACCGCTACTGACCATTAAAGTGCCACGTCCTGGCATATTTGGCGCGAGTATTGGGATAATCAACTCACCATTTTCAATAAACGTTTGCAGCCCCGCTTCATTTGGGTTGGCATCCGCTAAATCAATCACACCTATATCACTTGCAATAGTGATCGGAGTTCGGGTCAGAACAGAAACACCCTGTTCATCTTTGATCTTTACCGCAATACTTAAGACATCTTGACCATTCGCTACAGCTGCTGCAATTGGTTGTTGTAACTCTAAATGATGTGCTTGTCCCGGTACAATGACTTGTAAAGTTTGAGCTTCACGGACATTTCCCATCAGATCTAGCTGTTCAACTAAGAGGGTATTGGAGCCTGTTTCTAAAGGTACACCGACATATTCCAAACCTTGCTTTTGCTGCTCCGCCAATATCGCACGCTTACCAATATGTTTGTCATCAATGATTTTTCCATTCACTGACAGACGTTGTGTTGCACCCGCAGTGCCTTGTAACTGAATGGTGGTTTGATTGAACTTCAGCAATTGCCCTTCATTCAAGTTTAAAATACGTAAAGCATTGCTATCTGCACGGCGTAAATATTCTTCTAAACTCACCACTCCCATCGGTTGAATTGGTTCTAAACTTAAGTCTTGTGATTTAGGCTTAGTCACAGATCCATTTTTACCGAGTAAGCAGTCTTGTTCACCCTCTGTAGCCAAACAGCCCGTTATCTGATCGGAACGTGTACTTTTTTCAATAAAAGTTGGCGCATCAATCGATAACTGTTTATTAATGGCCTTTTCAAGATTGAAATTACCTTGATTCACCTTGTCTTGACGCTGTTTGACTGCATCAAGTAGTGGTGCAGAACATTGCTCTGCATCATTGGCAATCGCAAAATCCGCACGATGTAATTCGCCACGTTTTACATCAACAAAACGGCTCGATGGATCTCCCGCGTTTCGATTAGACTGGATAATAACTTCAGCACCAGCAGGTAAGGTCGTGCGGTCTAATTTTAAAACGTGAGTCTTCGGCGATACACCATAAAAATCGTACTTACCTTCTCGATCCGTAATGATATAACTGCCATCTTCCATAAAGAGACGAATACCCGGCACCCCCAACTCACCCTGATCTTGCATGCCGTTGCGGTTACAGTCGGTATAGACCTTCCCCACTACAAATGCATCAGAGCTAAAAACACCCGTCTTGACTTTGACTTTTGCTTGCGCTTCATTTGAACTTAGACCATAAGCATCCACCGCTTTCGCACGATTGATGCCGTCACCATTTAAAGCATTCGGCCCAATTTGAACACGGTACTCAATTTTCGTGCTCTTATTCACTGCTAAGTCACCCAAACCTAAGCTCAGGTACGGTCCTTTTCCACCTTTAGGATCAGCCACAGGTTGACCATTAACACGCATTGTATTAGCGACATAGCTAAACCCACGAGGCAAAGTATCTTGCAACTGTACGTCCGCAGCAACGACGTCGCCTTGATTCGTCACCGTAATGCTATAGTTAGTAAAATCGCCCAATTCAACCGAAGAGTCTCGCGCAGTCTTTTGAACCATCAACCCCGATGTTGAAAGTAAGGGATCAATTGGAATATCGATACTGAGTGCAGGACTATTTTCTGTCAGGGTGAAAGTCCCCCCGTACGACCATTCTGCGTGGACATCCTTGCCATTAAAGGAATCAATCGGATAAACAACTTGGTCGCTGGCAAAAGTATATTGTTGTCCTGAAATAGTCGACGTATCGACTAAAAGTTTATAACTGCCGCCCTTTACCAATGGTGAAACAAATTCACCCGATGCAGAGGTTACTTGTTGCGTTGGAAATGGTTTTAATTCACCTGTATTGCGGTCAATTTCAAACGCTTCATTCTCTGCTACAGGCCTTCCAAATTCATTGACCAGCGTAACTGTTGCACCTGCAACAGGCTTTCCTGTTTTTGCATCAAAAACGATCCCATAAGGATCTATTGAAACCTGAGTTTCAACATTATCCAGCTTTAAAGTTGATGCTCCATTTGCATCTAGGCAGTCCGTTAAACGGATCTTCGCTTGATCACGTTTTACGGTTTGTAAAATTTGATCAGCTAAGTTTTTATTTGTACTTTCTTCCGTTGCCAAATCAAACTGAAAAATACCTGTATTTTCACCACTTTCAACGGCATTGATATAAACCACATCACCCGTTAATCGTGAGCTAATTTGCACGCGAACTTGATCACTTATGAAACGGTTGGCATTACAAATCGCGGCATTGGTTTTAATATAAAGCGGCTCATTCACTTTGCCCGTGTAAAGGCTGTGCGAAAAATCCGAAGTGGTACTTTCAATGATGGACTGCCCCAAAATTTGGGTTTTCACTTGATTTGAAAGTGTTTTCTTATGGGTAATATTCGACAAACCATGTAAAACATAAGCTTCATTTAAAAGTGTGGTATAGCTTAAGTTAGGGTTGGTTTTAACTGTTAAACGTATCGTACTTTTTTGTTGTGACTTAAAACTATCGGTAAACCCGACAACTGCATAACCCACCTTAGTTTTATCGGCAGGTAAACCACGCGTATATTCACCTTCTGCTAAACGATATAAAAGTTGAGCATTTTGGTTTTTTTCAAGGACCTCTACACTTTCAAAAACCGTATTGGCTGGAAGAGGATCTTCAACAATCACCAAAGATTCAGTTTGACCATCAACTTGTACTTGTGTTGGTAATACAGGTAAAAGCGCAGCATTCGATACATTTAAAGTGTACTGAATGGTCTGAGCCTGCTGATTACTTTGTAAAATGGTTTGATCAACTGATTTTTCTATTTTTAATTTAGGCTGAATGACCTGTGCAGGATTCTTCGCGACATCCTGAACCTCAGGTTGTTCACGCATATGTGCCGTTAATGGCAAATCAACAAATGCCTGATCAGCTGTTTGTGTCGACGTATCCGCCACAATCCATAAGTGGACATTTTGATTAGGCTGTAACAGTAGACCATTGGTGATGAGGATTTCTGAAACATCAAAAACACCATCATCATTGGCATCTAAATACACTTTGATATTAGATAAATCAGCATTCGGAAGCGTTGTAAAATCAATCCAAGCTTCTGTATTACTCAGGTTCGCAAGTGAGTTTAACCAAATCACCTTTGACCCAGCTTCGACCTGTTTTAAAGTATCCGCATGTAACTGTAAGCCATAAAACTCACTTACAGTGACGTTGACAGGGTTGGATTGGGTTTTTAGCAGGAGTTGTCCACCATTTTCATCACTGATGGAATATGATGCATAAGCAATGTTTTGAATGATTTCACCAGCCATCGGCATTGCTGCATAGCTTTGCTGTACACACAACAAAGCAGAAGCCAACGCCGAATATGATAGTGCATCCATTTTAAATGATGTCGTTTTTTTTACTGACATAACCCCAAACCCACAAAAAATACAGCAAAAAAACCGCTTCCCTTTTTAAAAAGAAACTAAAGGAAGCGGTTTATTTAAATTATTGGTCGACTTTTACGCCAAACTCCAATGTTGCTGATGCTGATGGTGTAAGCGTACCCACCGTATATTTCACTTCTTTACTTGTTGTTGTTGGCGCTGTAGTCGCCGTAGTCGCTGGCTTAATCGAACCCGATAAATAAGTGGTATAACTTGGCACCATATCGGAAATCACAACAGCTGTTGCATTCACATTACCATCATTACTCGCTGTCACACGGTAATAAACGCACTCCCCCGGTTTCGCAGAAACATTCGTTGCGTCAAAACCAGTGGTTGGTGCAGTCGTACAACTTCCTAATGCTTGAGTTTTTAACAAACGAACTTGTCCCAAGTTAATGGTCGTTAAGTCAGTCACTGAAACATTCGCTGGCTTGTCGGTGCCTGTTGGCTTAAAGGTTACGACTGTGGTATCCGTTACACCAGCTGTTGCAATTGCAGGCGCTTCAACTTTAACAATGATCTGGATGGACTCGTTTTGAGATAAACCGTCAGCACCGTTAGTCCCTTTAAGCAAGTTATTCAATGATACATTCATCGCATCCGCATCTGCACCTGTGATGAGCTCAGCGGTATCGGCTTTACCATTTTTATTCAAATCCACATAAACAGAGGTATTTGCACCTGATAAGGTAGAAGACCAATCAATTTCAAGCGGATACTTCGAACTTACACCTTCGATCACGTTTCCAGAGTTTGTTAAAACATGGACGTATTCAACTGTACCACCTGGTGCAACTTGACCTTGACGATCAGGCGTAAAGCTTAGGCCACGCTTCTCTGCGACCTTGACTTCATAGGTAATATTATCTGCCGTACCTGTAGATGGTGATTCAATATTCATCTGAATATTTTTAGTGTCACCTGCTGGTGTACCTGCTGGCGGTGTTACCGTTACGCAGAAACTTTTTGCCGCACCAGCTGCGATGTTGCCAGAGTTTGTCACTTTAGTCGTGGTACAGTTACCACTGCCATCTTTTTCAAAGATTTCTACTGTCCAACCCGCAGGCACATTTGGTACAGTAATAATGTAGTTATCTGCAACATTACCCGTGTTTTTAATGGTCGCATCAAAAGTCACTGGAACCGCTGGTGGTGTGGTTTTACTTTCAACAGGGGTTGTAGTTCCCGCGCCAATACCTTTCTCTGTCGTAGAATTCAGTTTATAGACCAAATCCACTGAGTTACCAATCAAAGGACCAGTAGATAACTTTAAAGTATCTTTCTTTGAGTTCGTAATAGAGGCACTTGCTAAAATAAATGAATACCCTACAGTATGCGCAGATGAGCTTGGCAACGTCACGCGTACAACAAATTGTGCTTTTTCACCAGGTTGGATTGGGCCTGTATCTACAACACCATCCCCATTGGTATCAGTCGCTGGTGTTGCCCCATCCGCTTTTAAAATTTCAACGATGGTTCCTGCTGGCAAAACAGCAGTACCAGGAAATGCGTCTAATGCGTCTAATGCAGCTAATGCATCACGATCAACCGTTAGGTTATACGTATCTACACGGTCACCACTGTTGTGCACCACAACTTTATTACCATCTGTTGTGCTTTGACCAAACACGACAGGTACACCAACTTTTGAATTTGCTAATTGAATTTTGTCGTCACCACTGCCCGCAGCAGTTTCCTTATCAGCAAAAGCACTAGCAGCAGTATCGTTTAATGCACCTTTATAGGTTCCAACCACAGGTACTTTCGATTCATTCGAAGGCGTAGTTCCTGTTGGTGTGATTGTTGGCGGTGTCGTTGGCACATCTGTAATGGCATACAACGAACCATCATCTTTACCGTTTGGATCGACATATGCCGTGTTATTCACACTATTCAATGCTGAAGATTGAACTGCAACTTTAAACTTCAATGTACCCGTGGTATTGGCCGCTAAACTCGCAATATTAAATAAGAAACGCTTATTGGTCAGATCATATTGATAAGTATCAGCAGCGTCATTACCATCAGTTAAAGCTGTCGCACTGCCGCTGTATCTCGCAGAACCACCAACATAAGTCACATTGGCTGGCAAAATATCGAAGATTGCAACATTAGTTGCTGCGGCATTACCTGTGTTTTTAAAGGTTAAAGTATATTCAATTTCCTCGCCCACTTTTGCAGTACTAATACTCGCGGCTTTGGTAATCGTCACCACGGCACCACTGGTAATGGTGACCGTATCCGTATTATTAATTGAACTTGTACTATATAGGTTTGTTTTAGACGCTGTTGCTGTCAATTGGAGCTTATCAAACTGACCTGTTATTGCCGTATTTGGTGCTGTTGCTACCACGACTAAGCCAACATCTTCACCAGCTTGTAATTCAATCGTTTTGCCTGGCGCATTTAAATTCACTGCGTCATCAGGTACGCCATCTTTATTCTTGTCGATATAAACAGCGAACTTATCTGAGGCGAAGTCAAAAGTATTCGAGCCAGAAGCATGGTTATCCAAATCTGCAAGTGAAATGGTAAATGTATCGGTACCATTACCTGTATTGGTCAAAATATGCGACATGGTGGCTTGACCATTCGGCACAGTCGTTACTGAACGATCTTGAACCAAGGTAAAACTACCCACTTGTGCGACAACAGTTTTAACTTCATTTGAGGTAACAGTACGTGTTGTCCCAGTATTATCTGTATACGATGCAGTCGCAACGTTACTAATATTGGTTCCAGCAACAGGTGTTGCAGCCATTGTTTGGCTACTCACAAACACCACCCCACCCATCACTGCAAGTGATGCAGCAATTTTACTTAATTGAAAGTTATGTTTCATAAAAGAATCCATAAAAGCGATTGATTTGAAGCGAAAATTATTCAGCCGCGTTTACACGTACTTGTGCTGCAACGGTGATTTTTTGTTTAGGTTTTAATTCATCGACCTGCCACTGCAAGGCGCGGTATTCACTCAAAGGCACATTCACTTTTTTCCCGTTTTCAACACGGGTTAATGGGGCTTTTGCAAAATGGACACCGTCTGTAGAAGCATAGGTATTTTTCGGCGTATTTTTTCCGGTGTAGCTAACATAAGCAGGAAGTGGCAAATTCAACTTCAAGGCTTTCAAGCTACTGGTGGATTGATTGCTATACGTCACCTGATACTCAAGTACCTGATTCGGTTTAACTTGATCGGTGGTTTTCAACTCTTTCTGGGTATTTTTATCAACATTAACTTGAAAAACTTTCATCTGTGCAGATAAAGGGTTTTCATTTGCATATACCATGGGCGGTATGCCCATCGCCAATACAAGTGTTGTAAGCCAACCAAAATTTTTATTTTTCATCACTACCTCAATTACACTGAGTATCAAATGTTGTACACAAAGACAACAAACTGGAATTAAAATACCAATTTTGGTGACACGTGTCACACTATTTTTTAATTTTTGTTGGTTGGTTTGCAGTTACTCAAATTTACAGTTTTTTTACACAAAATCAACATTATGGTAAAAATAGCGCAATATGAACATAAAACAAGCAAAATATTGAGCGTAAGGTAAGACGACTCATAGGTGATGGCCTACAAATATACAAAGCGAGAAATCTATTAGAATAATTAAACAATGAACAAGAAAAAATGATTAAAACTATAAAATTCAAATATTTAACTAGATACAATCTGCATTAAAAAATGCTTTGAACATGCTCAAATATATATCTATAAACACTAAAAATAGCATCCTTTTTAAACTTCTAATGCAGTCGATGAAAAGATGATTAAAGTGATACAAATCACATTTTAGTTATCCGTGGTTCAGCCTAAAATCATCAGTTTTGAACTGATTGAGTAAGCTCACGACAACCATCGAACTGAAAAATTCATTTCTTCGACAGAAAAATTATCAATATAAACATATGATATAAAAAACATTATAAATAGGCTTCCAAACTGCAGCTTGTATAGATACTTTATTTACTCGCTAAATTTGGGCAGTTCGAAGCCCAAAAACGATACATTTAAGCAATCTCCAAGAAAATATGACTCTTCGGTCTAAATAATGTTGTTTGAATATCGAAATATCTCAGGATCGATCAATTTTTATGATGAATAATGCTCAGTATAGTAATGATCATGTAGTGACCATAAACAATAAGGCGCTCTTAACCATTCATACTTCTTCTAAAAAAGCGTGATAAGCCTTCTTGGTTGAAGCTGTCTCATTCTTACTTAAACCTGTTAAAAGTCCATAAAAAAACCGAGTGACATTCACTCGGTTTTTTATCATTCACTGATTACAAATGAAATCAATGAATTGCCTTTTTCATCCAGTATTACAACGTATGCTGGTCTTTCACTTCTTCAAGAACCTCATCGAGTTCTTCAGGGTTTTTCATCAAGTGCAGAATAGACAATACAAGTCCACCCCAAACAAACAACATTGAAATCACCATCATTATGATTGCTGAAGTATTCATTCTTTTTCTCCTAGCGATCTTTAACTTTGCTGAGTACGATTGCGACGACGGCACAGAAAATCACACTGCCCCAACCAAATAGCCCTTGCAGACTCATGCTATAGGTATCGTAACCATTTTTCACCAAATTAAATAACGTCATACTCAACGTCGTTAATAACACGAGTGAAGTAATCACGGTCAAGGTAAATGCCCAACCCTTACCGAGTTGAATCGTGGAAATACGGTTTACGTGATCACGCAACTCAATCAATGCTGAACGCTTAAACCAAGTAATACAAAGAATAGAAACAAGCGCGCCACCCACAATGCCAATGTTATTGATAAAGTGATCCACGATATCCACCAGTTTAATCGCATTCACACTTGAGAATAAGATCACTGAAACCAGTGCACTACCACCACCGATAATGGTAACTGCTTTTTTACGGCTCCATTTTAACTTATCCTGCATCGCTGCAATCGGCACTTCCAAGATACTGACCATGGAAGAAATACCTGCAACAAATAATGAGGAGAAGAACAATAGACCGAATAAATCAGCACCTGCACCAAGACTTGAAATGATTTTCGGGAAAGCAATAAATGCCAGACCGATACCACCACTCACCACATCTTGAACTTCTTTGCCTGCGGCATGCGCCATAAAGCCCAATGCAGCAAAAATACCAATACCCGCCAAGATTTCAGTTGAAGCATTGGCAAAACCAACGATTAAACCTGAGCCTGTCAAATTGGTCTTTGGCTTTAAGTAAGATGCATAAGTCACCATAATCCCGAAACCCACAGAAAGCGAGAAGAAGGTATGACCATACGCCGCCAACCACACTTTATAGTCCATCATCGCAGACCAGTTCGGTGTAAAGAATGCATTTAAGCCTTCTGCTGCACCTGGTAAACGAAGTGATTGCACCACTAAAATGGTAAATAAAACGAACAATAAAGGCATGAAAATCTTATTTGATAATTCAACACCTTTTTTAACCCCACCAAACAGAATAATTAAGGTCAGTGCCCAAATTCCTACGATTGGCCAAAATAAATGGCTTACAAACTGTAAATCGAAACCTGTTGCTTTCGAAGTTTGTAAGTAGGTATTAAAGAAGAAACTTTCAGGGTCACTGCCCCAAGTCTGACCAATCGAGAAGTAAACATAGCTTCCCGCCCACGTCAGTACGCTGGCATAGTACAAACCAATGATGATACACACACAGACTTGCCACCAACCCAGCGTTTCACCGCCTTTAAACAAAGCCCGATAGGCTTTAGGTGGTGACCCAGAACTACGGTGTCCCGTTGCATAATCTAAAAATAACAGAGGTAAACCAGCGGTAATTAACGCCAATAAATAAGGAATAAGAAAGGCACCGCCACCATTTTCATAAGCAACATAAGGGAAACGCCAAATATTACCTAAACCTACAGCCGAACCTACAGCTGCAATAATAAAACCAGATCGTGATGTCCAGTTTTCACGAGTTCCTGACATAAAACACCTAAACCTAGGTCCCTTTTAATTGCTTTTTATTTGGTTATCTCGCAACAAAAAAGAACCATTTAATATTAATCTTGAGTGTTTGATTTAGCTTCGACCTTTTGGGTGCAAGGTTCTAAATGACAAACAGAGGAGTTTTCACAAAACCTTGGTTAAAGTGTGTCGATTAAACTTCCCTTTTATATGGTTCAACAATACTCACTTTTATAAAAATATTCTGTAATTTCTGCTTCAAATATTCCATTTTTATAATGTGTGCTGATTCAACCGTTCAATTAATCAGCTTATTTATTGTACAAAATTAGTTATAAATTAACAAACTTTTTGGAATGATTTGTTGCATCTATTTCCATGCATAAAATTTGAAGATCCTACATCGATACTCAGCCTACTGAAAAATCAATCTAAAGGATGCTAAAGCTATCAATCTCCTGCACAAAACATTACTTTTCACATTTTTATTCAAATATTCACTCCATCTGGAAAGATTGATCATCTTTCTGATGAACATCACATGCATGCATACAACTTTTTAATATTGTTCCGTACTTACAGTGCAGTCGTATTTAAAACTGCGCGATACCAGTGATGCTCTATATTTAAAAGAGAAACCACCAAAGCCAGTCATTGCGTAGAACATCATCAGTTTCACTAGATCAATCCAGCATTCATCAGACTATTTAAAAGATGCTGATCTAAAGCACTAAGCAAAAATTATAAGCCATTCACTTTTGTCAGCTTAGGCTTACAAATAGCGTAGTTAAAATGCTGTATGAACAACAGCCACCGCCATGTATATTTAAATCATCAGGAAACAGGACGTTTCCCAAACTTAAAACAACAATAATCAGTTTGAGCATCAGGATGTGAGATATGACAGGAGTTGTATCTAAGTACTGAAATACAAAGAAACCTCGACAGGATGTCGGGGTTTCTTTTTATCTCTATTCCACAATTAAAGCTGAATATAAGTCCGAAAGCCTCGACTCGCATAGTATGAAGCAGCGCCATTATGATAGGTAAACGTACGACCATAGCGCTGATCACAAAAAATTGCCCCGCCTTGCTGGCGTAATTCGGCTGGAGTTTCAACCCAACTGGATGTTTTCAAGTCAAAATTAAAGATCTGCTGTAAGGCATAATACTGTTGTTCCGTCACTAAGCTTAAGCCATACGCCTGTACCCAATCGAGCACTGTATTTTCAGGCGGATGATCCTTGCGACTCAATAGTGCCTCTCGGTCATAACACATGCTCCGTCGCCCCTTCGGTGACTCAATTGAACAATCAAAAAAATACACATCTTGTATATTCGGCAAAACCACGACATCAGGCTCACCACCACTTATTTCCATTTGTTGTAACGCATATAGTTTTTCAGGAGACTGCAAAAGTTTTTCTCGGACAAATGCCCAACTAATTTGCATATGACGTTCAGTGTACTGCTGAAAACGCTGTTCTAAGATGTTGAATAAACGTTCACTTTGCTCAGGTTCGAGCTTTTTCTGCTGCTTAATCATTGTTATTGTGCTGCCCTATTTAAAGCTGCCTTTAGCATAGCACTCTCCGTCAAACACGACCAAATACCATCCAACGGTACACCGATTTTGCAAAAATAAAGGCCCTCACAACGAGAGCCTTTTATTTGTTTGGGATTTGATTAAGAAGATGCTTTGATTGAACTTGAAACTTTCACCTGAGTTTTAACTGCTTCTTCAGCACTATTTAAACGGATAAAAGAAACTGCTATCGCAGCAAGCACCGCAGGAATCGCCACAGCAATAAAATTCAACTTATGTGGTAATTCCATGCCCAACAATACACCAATCACAATTGGACCCACGATTGCACCCACACGGCCAATCCCTGATGCCCAACCCAACCCAGTTGAACGAACAGCCAATGGATAATATTGCGCCACATAACTATATAGCAAAATACTACAACCGATCGAAGCAGCTCCTGCAAGTGCAACCAATAAATAAATTACAGGTTGTGGTGAATTAAAGCCTAAACCCACCAGTGCAAATGCCCCGACAGTCAACATGCTAATAATGACAGGTTTCAAGTGGAAACGATCCGCGAGCACACCACCACCAGCAGTGCCAATCACCGCACCAATGTTCAAGGAAAGGAGGAACATTAAACTGCTGCCCATCGAATAACCAGCAGCCATCATCAGTTTTGGTAACCAGCTTCCTAAGGCATAAACCATCAATAAGCACATGAAGAAGCAGCACCAAAATAAAACTGTACCCATACCACGACCATTTTTAAACAAGGCAGCGACAGATGCATCAGGGACTTTAGCTTCGTTCAGCACTAGAACAGTATCTGAAGTTACAATCTCTTCAGGTACCAGACGTTGAATAATGCTGCGTGCCTTTTCTGTTTGCTGGTCTTTCACTAAAAAAGTGACTGATTCAGGTAAAAATTTCCATAAAATCGGAATAAACAGTAATGGAATACCAGCAATGAAAAACATGATCTTCCAGCCAAATGTTGGCGTAAATGCAACACCTAGTAGTGCTGCCATAATCCCACCCATTGCATAGCCACTAAACATCGCGGTCACCAAAGTACTACGAAACTTCTGCGGCGCATATTCCGAAGTTAAAGCGACCAAGTTCGGTAATACACCACCAATTCCAAGACCCGCGATAAAGCGTAAAATACCAAATTCAGTCGGGTTTGAAGCAAAGCCGCCCGCAAAAGTGAACCCACTGAACAACGTAACACAGATAATAATGACTTTCTTACGGCCAATTTTATCCGCCAGCATCCCAAATAGCATTGCACCAAACATCATGCCTGCTAGGGCAGTACTGGCTAGCATTCCTGCTTGAACAGCCGTCATACCCCACTCTTTCATTAAAAGCGGTAAAGCCACACCGTTAATTGCTAAATCATAACCGTCAAACAAGACGACGAATAAGCACCACAAAACAACCGTTAAATGAAAAGGCTTAAACTTAGCCTGATCGATTACAGCATTTACATTCATTGTTGTCGCTGTCATTTTTCCCTCACCTCCAATTGTGAGCTTTTTTATAAAAAGTGAATCCAAATTCACTTTTAAATAAAATGAATCATAATTCAGTTTTTGTCTATAAATAAAACAATTGAATCAGCTTTTTTGGGGAAAATTAGACTAAAGTTGTATAAAAATGACGTAAAATAATTTGCACCACATCAAATTCTTTGATAAATGGTAGATATTTCACATAATTTTAATTTATATAAATGCATTTTTGTATAATTTATCGGCGTCTTCTCGGCTCTGACTCTCTTCTTTCCCACTTAATATTTCGCTTTTCTTTATTATTTAACCTTTTCGCACATAAAAAAATCCCCCTCAGCGATTAGCGGAGGGGGATTTAGAATTAATGAGCTGGCGATGACTTACTCTCACATGGATAACTCCACACTACCATCAGCGCTAAGAGGTTTCACTTCTGAGTTC